>CAYNUZ010000022.1:0-20201 GCA_964400385.1 uncultured bacterium
GAGCCGGCCCGGGTCGTGCTGACCCCGCGCGAGGCGGTCCTGGGCCGCGCGCGCCGCGTGCCGCTGACGGACGCGGTCGGCGAGGTCTGCGCGGAGCTGCTGAGCCCGTACCCGCCCGGCGTCCCGCTGGTGGCGCCCGGCGAGCTGATCACCAAGGAGGTCGTGGGCTACCTGGTCGGCGTGCTGCGCGCGGGCGGGCGGATCAACGGGCAGGCGGACCTCTCGGGCCGCACGGTCCGGATCGTCGAGGCGCCGCCCGCGTCGTCGGCGAAGGACGTGGACTTTGACAAGATGCTTTCCTTCGTGTTACATCAGAACCCGCCGGACAGCGACGACAAGTAGCGCGGCGCAGGGGAGTGTAGCATGAAAGAAGTCGGGTCGAACGCACCATGAAGAAAGACCAGATGAAGCAGTTCCAGGCCATCCTCCTCAAGCGGCGGCAGGACCTCCTGGCCGACGTGTCGGAGGAGGAGAAGGAAGGCCGCGACGCGGTCTCGATCGAGGCCAAGGACTTCGGCGACATGGCGACGGAGTCCGCGGGCCAGGAAATGTCCTTCGCGATCTCGGACGCCGGCCGGCGCAGCCTGCGGGAGATCGACGAGGCGCTCGCCAAGATCAACGACGGCACCTACGGGACGTGCACCCGGTGCACCAAGACCATCGACCCGGCCCGGCTCGAGGTCGTGCCCCACGCCATCTACTGCATCTCCTGCCAGGAAGCGGTCGAGAAGGAAAGCGTCCGCTGAACTGATGCGGGCCGCCCTCGGGCTCGTCTTCCTCGTCACGGTCCGCGCCTCCGCCGGAACCCTGTCCGACCTCCCTCCCGGTTCGATCATTGACCTGCATTGCCATGTGGCGGGGATCGGGGCGGGCGGGAGCGGATGTTTCGTCTCGGAGAACCTGCGGCACAACTGGCGGTGGGGTCCGTATCTCCGGGCATTCGGCGTCACCGCGGGCGAGGTGGAGGCGCAGGGGGATGCCCTGATGGTCCGGCGGCTCTCCGAACGGCTCGCGGCCTCACGGTTCGTCAAGGCGGCCGTGGTGCTGGCCATCGACGGGGTGGTGGATGCGCGCGGCAATCTGGACCTGGCGCACACGGAATACTACGTTCCCAATGACCATATGTGGCGCCGGACCCGGGGCACGCCGAACCTGCTGTTCGGGGCGAGCATCAATCCGCTCCGGAAGGATGCGCTGGCGTGCCTCGATCGGGAGGCGGCCCGCGGGGCCGTGCTGGTGAAGTGGCTGCCGGATATCCAGGGGTTCGATCCGGCCGACGCGAGGCTGGCCCGGTTCTACCGGCGGCTGGCCGCGCTGGGCATGCCGCTCCTCGTCCACACCGGGACCGAGCACTCGTTCACGACCTCCCGGGACGAGCTGGGGGACCCGGCGCGGCTGGAACTCGCGCTGCGGACCGGGGTCACCGTGATCGCCGCCCACGCGGGCGGCGCGGGCCGGACGGCCGGCGAGAGGAACATCGACCGGTTCCTCAGCCTGCTCCGGCGCTACCCGAACCTCTATGGGGACGTCTCGGCGCTGACCCTGCTCAACCATCCGGGACACTTGCGGCGGTTGCTGCGGACACCCGGCGTCACGGACCGGCTGGTCTTCGGCACCGATTTTCCGCTGATTGAGACCGCGGCCACGTCGCCGTGGTACTCGCTGTTCACGATCGGGCCCCGGGGAGTGTGGCGGGCGGAGCGGGAGAAGAATCCGTGGGATCGCGATGTGGTCTATCTGAAGGAGCTGGGCGTACCGGAGGCGGTGTTCGTCCGGGGGGCCACGCTGCTGCGGCCTACCTCACGTTGATGAGCACCTGCTCCGCGGGGCCGGTCCGGGTCCACTGGCCCTCGATAGACTTGGAATAAAAGCTCGCCACCACCCCCTCGATGGGGTCCGTGAACTCCGGGAATTCGCCGCTCACCGCCGCCCAGTAGGACAGGAGGAACTTCCGCACCGGCTCCGATCCGCCGGTCGTCGAGCAGGACCCGCCGACGCCGCGCACCCGGCCGGCGTCGTCCAGCAGGACGATGACGGATTCCTGCCGGCCGGTCCGCTTGCTGGCCGCCTCGTCGCGGTACTCGACGGAATGGCCGACGGCGGCGCGCTCCTTCGCGGTGGGCGGGGGCGTCGCCTGCTTCGTGAGGTCGAGGTCGCCGGCGAGCCGGCGCTCCAGCGCGTCCGGGAGCCCGAGCGGGACGGCGGGCGAGATGCCGTATGGCCGGGGCGTCTCCTGCGGTGCGGGCGTGCACCCGGCCACGGCAAGTAGGGCGGCGGCCAGCAGGCGCCTCATGCGCGCGCCTTCCCGCGGTCCTTCAGGCGCCAGACGAACTTGAACGCGGACCAGGTGGGATCCACCGCGCAGACCTTGACGTCCACGAGCCCCGTCGCCAGCCCCAGCTCATGCACCGCCCGCTCCGTCACGTCGGTCGGGGTCTTGGACGCGAGCTTGGGCCAGGAGATCCAGAGCATCCCGGTGTCGCGGAGCGCGCGCTTGAGGGCCGGCAGCCGGGCGGCGAGATCCTGCCGGGAGGTGGCGAAGACCTGGATGAAGTCGAACTGGCCGGTCAAGGTGTTGGCCACCGTGAATCCCTCGGGGAGCGGGCCCAGCAGGCCGCTGTACCCGCGCGGGGCGTTGACGAAGATCGCCCGGGCGCCGGGCTTGAGCCCCAGCTTGCGGACCAGGGGCGTTCCCGAGTACCCCGCCGGGGCCGGGGCCTTCCTGACCGCGCGCCTGGCCACGGTCAGGGCTGCGGCTTGAACTTCAGCGAGACCGAGTTGATGCAGTACCGCAGGCCCGTGGGCTTGGGGCCGTCGTCGAAGACGTGGCCCAGGTGCCCGCCACAGGCCGCACAGTGGACCTCGGTGCGGCTCATGCCGTGGCTGGTGTCGTCGTCGCTGGCGACCACCTCCGGCGCGACGGGCTCCCAGTAGCTCGGCCAGCCGGTCCCGGAATCGAACTTGTGGTCGGAGGAGAAGAGCGTCGCGCCGCACGCCGCGCACAGGTACAGCCCCTTGGCGTGGTTGTCATAGAGCTTGCCGGTAAACGCGCGCTCCGTCCCGTGCTGGCGCAGGACCTCGAACTGCTCGGGGGTCAGAATCTGCTTCCACTCGGCGTCGGTCTTGACCACTTTCAGGTGCTTCACGGCTTCCTCCTTGGCTGCAGGCACGGGGTGATCCTGCCGCGAGCAGGCGGCCATGAGCAGGGCCGCCACGGCGACCGGCAGGAGGCGCTTCACTTCGTCTTGACGTGCGGCTTGAGCTTCCGCGGGACGAATGGCCAGGCGATCCGCGCCAGCGGCAGCGTGAACCCCTCGCCGGCCAGCACCTCGCGGCGGTTCGGGCCGTTGAGGTCAATGATGTCCGCGATGTACTTCGCGTACAGCTCCTTGTCCACCATCATGCCGTCCCTGGACAGGATCGGCCGGTCGGGGGTCCCGAGCGTCCGGAGCGACCGGGTCATGGCCTTGCTGCCCTTGGTCGAGTCCGCCACGGTCTGGAGCGGGGTGGATCCCACGTCGGCGCATGTCCCCGACTTGAGGGTCACCATCACGCCGTCCACCGGTGTGGGGCCGTACGCGAGGTCGGCGGCGTGCGCGCCGACCGCGATCGCGTCCCGGAAGTCCGGCTCCGACATGATCTCGAGGTTGTTGCGGTTGAGGTAGTCCGGCCCCTCGGCGCGGGTCTTCATGCTGGAGAACGCGTCCGTCGGCACCTTGAGCTCCTTCTCGATCAGGAGCTTGAGGAAGAGCGCCACCCGGCCGTCGGACACGGAGGTGTTCTTGTGCGCGTCGGTGTGCACCTTGAACTCCGCGCCGTACTTTGGGGCCGAGACGTTCAGGTGGTACCCGAGGTACTGCTCCCCGTCGTGCGCGCCCTCCGAGGCCACCACGAACAGGTTGCCGTATTTGTCGTAGGCGTCCTGGCACCGGGCCAGGAAGGCGTCCTTGTTGAACCCGCCCTCCTTGGTGAGGATCACGTGCGGGCCGTACGACTCGTCGATCTTCGCCAGCACGCTGGCGGCGGCGCCCCAGCCCTCGTCGCGGCCCATGAACACCGCCACCTGCGAGACCGCGCCCTCGCGCACCGCGGCGCTGCGGGTGCCGCCCGCCGGGATCCCGAACGCGTCAATGTCGCCCTGGAGGCTGGTCGTCACCAGCGCCACCTGCTTGGCCAGCGACGCGTACCCCGGGCACCGGTGGGTCACCAGCAGGTCGTTGTCCACCGTCTTGGGGATGCCGATCACGTGCAGCTCGTAGTCCTGACGCTTGGCGAACTCGGCCAGGATGATCGCCTTCTCCTGCGTGTCGTTGCCGCCGTTGAGGAAGACGTGGTGCACGGCGTGCGCCTTGAACAGCTCGATCAGCCGCTCGCAATCCTGGGTGTCCGGCTTGTGCCGCGAGGTGCCGAACACGGGAGTGGCCGGCCACTTCAGCCGGTTGAGGCGGTCCTTGGCCTTGCCCGCGCCGTCGGCTTCCGCCCACTTGAAGACGTCCACGAGGTCCTCATTGAGCGCGCCGCGCATCCCGCCCACCGCGGCGTAGAACGAGCCGATCTGGTCCCGATAGGCGGTGAAGGCGCGCTGGATCAGGCCGTAGGCGCTGGCGCTGATGACGGGGGTCCCGCCCCCGCCCATGACGTACATGGCGTTCGATTGGCTCATGATCGCTCCTTTGGGATGCCGGGAATCAGGTGTTCTGCAGGAACTCGAGCACGACCTTGAGCGGCTTTTCGGTGTCCACGTAGGAATACCGGCCGCCGGTGTAGTCGCCCTTCTGGACGGTCGCGCACCCTTCGGCCGCGAGCGCCCGCTCCTGCGCGATCGTGTCCGGCACCATGAAGGCGATGTGGTGCACGCCCTCGCCCTTCGTGTCGAGGTGGTCCTTCCAGGTGGACGGGCCGCCGACCGGCTGGATGAGCTCGATCGTCAGCGTGTCCATCTTGAAAAAGGCGAGTTTGGCGCGGGCCTGCAGGGGCTTCCCCTGGTAGACGGCGTGCGTCTTCTCCACCCCGTCGGTCTCGTGGATGCCCGGGACCGGCACGCCGAAGAACCTGGCGTACTTCGCGGCGGTCTTCTCGATATTCTTCACCACGATCGCGACCTGGACGAGCTTGGTCCCGTGGATGACGGCGTCGGCCATGTTACGTGCCCTCCGCGGCGCCCTGAAGCGACTTGGCGAACGGCGCCACGAGCCGGCCCAGCTCCATCGGGATCACCCACTTGGTGGAGGCGCTGGCGCCCATCACCTTGAGGGCCTCCAGGTACTGCAGGGCCATCGTCTTGTCGTCGATCTTCTTCGCCTCGGCGTACACGGTGGAGATGGCCAGCGCATACCCCTCGGCCCGCAGGATTGCCGATTGGCGCTCGCCCTCGGCCTTGAGGATGTTGGAGGCCTTGTCGCCCTCGGCCACGGTGACCGCGGCCTCCTTGGTGCCCAGCGCCTCGGTCACGACCGCGCGGCGGGTCCGCTCGGCGGCCATCTGCTTGTTCATGGCGTCCTGCACCTCGCGCGGCGGCACGATCTCGCGGATCTCGACGGTGGTGATCTTGACGCCCCACCGCTCGGTCACCTCGTCCAGCTTGGCCCGCAGCAGCGTGTTGATCTGGTCGCGCTTGGCGAGCACCTCGTCCAGCGCCAGGTCGCCGATGACGGCCCGCAGCGTGGTCATCGCGATGCCCTGGGCCGCGCCCATGAAGTTGCGGACCTTGATGACCGAGCTCTCGGGATCCACGACCTTCCAGTAGATGAGGAAGTCGATGCTGATCGGCGCGTTGTCCTTGGTGATGCAGGTCTGCTGGGGGATCTCCAGGAAGTTCTCCCGGATGTCCACCCAGACCGGCACGTCGATGAACGGCCAGATGAACACGAGGCCCGGGCCCCGGATGCCGGCGAAGTTCCCGACCCGCAGCACGACGATGCGCTGGTAGGCGGGCACGACCTTGACGGCCATGAACGCCACGATGATGGCGAACCCGACGATGGCCAGTCCGAACATGGACGTCAGCTGGAATGTCATGCGTGGCTCCTTTTGCGTGCCGCCGCGGGGACACCCGCGACGGGTTCAACCTCGACCGTCAGACCGTTCACGCCCGTGATGAGGACGCCTTGCCCCTTGCGTACCCGCGCGGCCCCGCCGGCCAGCGCCGCGCTCCACTCCTCGCCGCGCACCCGGACCACGCCGGTGGGCGCGACGTCGGAGAGGGCCACGCCGCGCTGGCCCACGACCTCGGTGTGCCCCGCGCGCGACCCCAGGTGCTGCGACGAGATGCCGAGGTAGACCAGCATGGCGAGGAAGGCTCCGGTCATCCCGGTGACCCCGAAGATGAGGACCCGCGAGACATGCCAGAACGGCTCGATGGGGCTGAAGAGCATCAGCGACCCGAGCAGGAGGCACCCGAGCCCCGCCAGGCTGAGCGCCCCGTGGGTCATGAACTTGAGGTCCGCGACGAACAGCCCCACGCCCAGCGCCATCAGCGCCAGCCCGCCCGCACTGAAGGGGATCACCGACAGCGAGATGAGCGCCAGGACGAGGCACACCGCGCCCGCCACCCCGGTCACGCCGTGCGGCGACTGGAGCTCGAAGATCAGCCCGAGGGTCCCGAGCGTCATCAGGATGTACGCCAGCTCCGGGTGCGCCAGCACGTGGAAGAACCGCTCGCGCAGCCCCATGTCGAGCACGATGATCCGCGCGCCCGCCAGGTGCAGCGTCCGCAGGCCGCCCCCCGCGTCCACCTTGCGGCCGTCAAATCCGGCCAGGAGGCGGTCGAGATCCTCGGGGATCAGCGCGATCACCTTCTTCGCCAGCGCCTCGCGGGCGTTCACCGAGAGGGACTTCGTCACCACCTGCTCCGCCCAGTCGGCGTTGCGGCCGCGCTGGGTGGCCAGGCTGCGCATCAGCGCCGCCGCGTCGTTCGTCACCTTGGCGTCGAGGTGCTTGGCGATGTCCTCGCCCTTGCCGCCCACCGGATGCGCCGCGCCCATCGTGGTGTCCGGCGCCATCGCGGTCAGGTGGCAGGCCATCATGATGAAGGCGCCCGCCGAGCCCGCGAGCGCGCCCTTCGGGTTGACGTACCCGATGGTCGGGACGGGGGAGTTGAGCGTGGCCTGGACGATCTCGCGCATCGAGGTCATCAGCCCGCCGGGGGTGTTGACCGAGAGCACGACGCACTGCGCGCCCTCGGCGGCCGCGACCCGGTACCCGCGCTCGACGTACCGCGCCATCACGGGATCCACCGCGCCGTCCAGCCGCAGGACCACGACCGGCCCCGCGGCGCCCGGCATGGCGGCCAGCCCGGCCGGCGCGGCAAACGCGGGACCCGCGAGGAGCGGAATGAGTGCGGCGCGGAGCAATCGGTTCATGACGGGGAGGCCTCCTGGGACGCTGAACGTTGCGGGAACGGTACATAGTATGTGCCCATCCCCCGGGATGGTCAAGCAACCCGCCGCCGCGTTCTATTTTGCAACGCCTTGACAGCCCTTATTTTCAATGATTAAATTCACACCACCCGAATTCCATGCCTGAACTACGGAAAGATCCCATCACCGGCCGCTGGGTCATTATCGCCAGCGAACGGGCCAAGCGGCCCAAGGACTTCATCACCGAGAAGGAGATCAAGGGGAGCGGCACCTGCCCGTTCTGCGAGGGCCGGGAGTCCATGACCCCCCCCGAGATCCTGGCCTGGCGCCCCGCGGGGTCGGCCCCCAACGGCCCCGGCTGGACCGTCCGGGTCGTGCCCAACCGGTACCCCGCCCTGCGGATCGAAGGCGAGCTGGGGAAGCGGGGGGAGCGGATGTTCGACAAGATGAACGGGATCGGGGCCCATGAGGTGATTATCGAGAGCCCCGACCACGAGAAGAGCATCCCGGACCTGACGGTCGAGGAGCTGGCGGGGGTCTTCCGGGCGTACCGGGAGCGCATGACCGACCTTTCCCACGACGGCCGGTTCCAGTACGCGCTGATCTTCCGCAACCACGGCGAGGTGGCAGGGGCGACGCTGGAGCACCCGCACTCGCAGCTGATCGCAACCCCGGTGGTGCCCAAGATCGTGCACGAGGAGATCCTGGGGGCCCGGCAGTACTTCAACTACCACGAGCGGTGCGTGTTCTGCGACATCATCCGGGAGGAGGTCGAGGCCGCCAAGCGGGTGGTGCTCGAAAACAACCGGTTCCTGGTGCTGGCCCCGTTCGCGTCCCGGTTCCCCTTCGAGACCTGGGTGCTGCCCAAGGAGCACCAGTGCGACTTTACGCGCACCTCCGACGAGGACCTGCTGGCGCTGGCCACGGTGGTGCGCGAAACGCTCAAGCGCACCCGGCAAGTGCTCGACGATCCGCCGTATAATTACATTATTCATACCGCCCCCATGCGCGCGAAGGACGAGGAGGCGGGGCACTGGCACCTGGAGATCATGCCGCGGCTGACGAAGGTGGCCGGCTTCGAATGGGGGTCGGGTTTTTACATCAATCCGACGCCCCCCGAGGAGGCGGCGGAGTTCCTCCGGAATGCGTGACGGTCCGTCGGTGATGCCCGGTTTCTTTTTGGGGAAGTGGTGTAGCTGGTCCAACACGCCGCCCTGTCACGGCGGAGACCGCGGGTTCGAATCCCGTCTTCCCCGCGTTATTTTCCCTGGGGGTCTTCCATGACTTCCCGCATCCTCCTCGCCGACCCGGACGCGTCCGCGGCCGGCTCCTGGAAATCCGCCCTCGAGGCGGAGGGGTACGCGGTGACGCTGGCCCCCACCGCGCCCGAGGCCTTCGAGGCCGCGTCCCACCACCCGTTCGACTACGCGGTGATCGACGCGCGCCTGCTCGAGGGCGCCGAGGCCTCGCTCCTCCACTTCCTCCTCAGCCGCTCGCCCGCGATCCGGCTCGTCCTGGTCTCCGCCCCGCAGGACGCGGCGCAGGCGCTGCGGGCGGGCCAGCAGGTCGCCGCGCTCTCGCTGCTGAAGCCCATCCGCGCCGAGGACCTGCTGGTGGTGCTCAACAAGCTGCGCGCCGCCGAGCGGGAGGCCGAGAGCGCGCCGGACGAGGCGGGGGCCGCCCCGTTCGTCTTCCACGGGGTGGTGGGGCAGAGCGCGATCATGCGCCGGGTCCTGCGGCTGGCCCAGAAGGTGGCGCCCACGGACTCGACGGTCATCATCACGGGCGAGACCGGCACCGGCAAGGAGATGGTGGCGCGGGTGATCCAGCAGCTCTCCGGGCGCGCGGACCGGGCCTTCATCACGGTGAACTGCGGGGCGATCCCCGACAACCTGGTGGAGAGCGAGCTGTTCGGCCACGAGCGGGGCGCGTTCACCGACGCGGTGCAGGACAAGAAGGGGCTGCTCGAGCTGGCCCACCAGGGGACGATCCTGCTCGACGAGATCGGGGAGCTCCCGCTGGGCGCGCAGGTCAAGCTCCTGCGGGCGCTGGACACGCTGGAGATCCGGCGGGTGGGCGACACCGCGCCGATCCGCGTGGACGCGCGGGTGCTGGCGGCCACCAACCGCAACCTCTTCGAGGAGGTCCAGGCGGGCCGGTTCCGGGAGGACCTCTGGTTCCGGCTCAACGTGGTGCAGATCCACCTGCCGCCCCTGCGGGAGCGGCGGGAGGACATCCCGGTGCTGCTCCGGCTCTTCCTCAACGACGCCAACCGCAAGTTCAGCCGCAACGTGGTGGGGCTGGCCCCCGAGGCGCTGGCGGTGCTGGGTCGGTACGAATTCCCCGGCAACGTGCGGGAGCTGCGCAACATCGTGGAGCACGCGGTGGTGATGGCGGACCGGACGGTGCTGCGGACCGAGGACCTCCCGGTGCAGGTCGTGGCTTCGGCGTCCCGGCACCACCTGCTGCCCCGGCAGGGCGCCGCCGCGGCGGTCCTGCCGTCCAGCCATGCCGCCCCGGTAGAGGGCGAGCTGCTTCCGGCCACCGAGGGCTTTCGCACGATCGCCGAGACCGAGAAGGAGCTGATCCGGTGGACCCTCTCGAAGCTCACCGGCAACCAGACCGAGGTGGCCAAGCGGCTCGGCATCTCCCGGTCCACGCTCTGGCGCAAGATCAAGGAGTACGGCCTGAGCGTTTGATTATGAAACGTTCCGTGTCCATTCAGGACGCCGGAAACGCGAAAACCCTTGTCCCTGCGACGGCACGGCTGATGCACTAGGTGATCCCCAGGCAATCACATGCGTTGGGACAAGCTCACACTCAAGGCCCAGGAAGCGCTGCAGGGCGCGGGGGATCTGGCCGACAAGCTCGGCAACCAGATCCTCGAGCCGGAGCACGTGCTGCTGAACCTCCTTCTTGATAAGGAAGGGCTGGCCGGCGCGGTGGCGCAGAAGACCGGCGCCGACCCGGCGAAGCTGGCGGAGGATGTCCGCAAGCTCACCAAGAAGTTTCCCCAGGTGGAGGGCGGGGCGCCCGGCCACCCGATGAGCCCGCGGCTCAACAAGATGCTGCAGGCGGCGTGGGAGGAGGCCGAGCACCTGAAGGACGAGTTCCTGAGCGTCGAGCACCTGCTGCTGGCGATGCTCGACCCGCTCACCGGCGACCTTGCGAAGACGCTCAAGCGCTCGGGCCTGACCAAGGAGTCCGTGCTGGCCGCGCTCCAGACCGTGCGCGGCACCCAGCGCGTGACTGACCAGGCGCCCGAGGACAAGTACCAGGCGCTCACCAAGTACTGCCGCGACCTCACCGAGTCGGCCCGCAAGGGCAAGCTCGACCCCGTGATCGGCCGGGAGAACGAGATCCGGCGGGTCCAGACCGTGCTGGCGCGCAAGACCAAGAACAACCCGGTCCTGATCGGCGAGCCCGGCGTGGGCAAGACCGCGATCGTGGAGGGGCTGGCCCAGCGCATCGTCGCGGGCGATGTGCCCGAGGTGCTGCGCGGCAAGCGGCTGCTCTCGCTCGACATGGGCGCCCTCGTGGCGGGGTCGAAGTTCCGGGGGGAGTTCGAGGACCGGCTGAAGGCCATCCTCAAGGAGATCGACCAGTCGGCGGGCGCGATCATCCTGTTCATCGACGAGCTGCACACCCTGGTGGGCGCGGGCGGGGCGGAGGGCGCCATTGACGCGTCGAACATGCTGAAGCCCGCGCTGGCGCGCGGCGAGCTGCGGTGCATCGGGGCGACCACGCTCGACGAGTACCGCCAGAAGATCGAGAAGGACGCCGCGCTGGAGCGGCGGTTCCAGCCGGTGATGGTGGAGCCGCCTTCCGTCGAGGACACCATCTCGATCCTGCGCGGCCTCAAGGAGCGGTACGAGGTGCACCACGGGGTGCGGATCCTCGACGCCGCGCTGGTGGCGGCCGCGAAGCTCTCGGACCGGTACATCTCCGACCGCTTCCTGCCGGACAAGGCCGTGGACCTCATGGACGAGGCGGCGGCGAAGCTCCAGCTCGCGGTGGACAGCTTGCCGGAGGACCTGGACCTCCTGGAGCGCAAGGTGCAGCAGCTCAAGATCGAGCGCGAGGCGCTGAGGAAGGAGGAGGGGCCGAAGGCAAAGGCGCGGCTGGGCGAGGTGGACGCCGAGCTGGCCCGGCTGGAGGCCGACGGCGTGGGGCTGCGCGCCCGGTGGGACAAGGAGAAGGGCGCGGTCAACGAGCTGCGCAACATCCGCAAGGCGGTGGACGTCGCCAAGGTCGAGGAGACCAAGGCCGTGCGCGAGGGCGCGCTCCAGCGGGCGGCCGAGATCAAGTACGGCACCCTGCCGCAGCTCGCCAAGGACCTCGAGAGGGCGCAGGCCGCGCTGACAGCAACGAAGAACGGCCATGCCCTCATCAAGGAGGAGGTGGACGAGGAGGACATCGCGGAAGTGGTCTCCCGGTGGACCGGCATCCCGGTGGCCAAGATGCTCCAGAGCGAGACGGAGAAACTCGCGCACATGGAAGCGGCGATCGAGAAGCGCGTGATCGGGCAGGACGAGGCCGTGGTGGCCGTGTCCAACGCGATCCGGCGGTCGCGCGCCGGCCTCCAGGACGACCGGCGGCCGATCGGCTCCTTCCTCTTCCTCGGGCCGACGGGCGTGGGCAAGACCGAGCTGGCGCGGGCGCTGGCGGAATACCTCTTCGCCGACGAGCGGGCGGTCATCCGGGTGGACATGTCGGAGTACATGGAGAAGCACACGGTGTCCCGGCTGATCGGGGCGCCCCCGGGGTACGTGGGGTACGACCAGGGCGGCGGGCTGACCGAGCAGATCCGGCGCCGGCCCTACGCGGTCGTGCTCTTCGACGAGGTGGAGAAGGCGCACCCCGAGGTGCTGAACGTCCTCCTCCAGGTGCTGGACGACGGCCGGCTCACGGACGGCCAGGGCCGGACGGTGAACTTCCGGAACACCGTCCTGATCATGACCTCCAACCTGGGGTCGGAGCACATGATGAAGACCTCGATCGGGTACGAGGCGGGGGGCAACGGGAGCGCCGAGGCCGACGACCGGGACAACCGGCACGAGGTGATGGGCGAGGTCCGGAAGTTCTTCCGGCCGGAGTTCATCAACCGGCTCGACGAGATCGTGGTCTTCCACGCGCTGGGCGTCAAGCAGCTCGTCCGGATCGTGGACCTCCAGCTCGCGCTGCTGGAGAAGACCGTGACGGCGCGCGGGCTCACGCTCGAGGTCACCGCGGCCGCGCGCGAGGCGCTGGCCCGGGAGGGGTTCGACCGCGCCTACGGCGCCCGGCCGCTCAAGCGCAAGATCCAGGAGACGATCACGAACCCGCTGTCGCTGAAGCTCCTCGACGGCACCTTCGCCGAGGGCGACACCGTCCGCGTGGACCACGCGGAGCCGACCGGCTACGTGCTGGAGAAGGCTCCCGCCCCGGTTGTCGCCGCCGTCCCGGCTCGGTAAAGCGCGACCAGCGCCTCGATTTCGCGGGCAATCCGGTCGCGTTCTTCCCGGAGCGAAGCGGCCAGCACCGAGCGGGTCCGCAGCCGCAGATAGCCAGCCGCCTCGGTCCAGACCTGCTCGCCGTGCTGCTGGAGATGCATCGCGACGTACCCTGACAGGGGCGCCAGCATCGACATCCCGATGGCGGTGTCCAGGTCGCGCATATGCCAGACCACGGCGGTTTCGACGGCCCAGGTCAGCGGAAATAGAAGGATTGAGCCGTAGAGCTTGTACGTGGCCACCTCCTCGGAATCCGGGGCCAGGCGGCCGGCCACGAGCGCGATGAGCCGGTACGGAAGCCAGTTCAGCGCGACGCCGATCAGCCCGAGCGGGAGGCGGATAAGCAGGCCCGCGGCTGCACGCAGGAGGAACCGGACGACCCGCGTCGCGGGATACCGCGCAGCCACCTGTCCGTCCCGCACCCCGGCCTCGGCGAGCGCGCGGTCGTAGGCGAGCACATCCCGCTCCACGGTGGCGATGCGGTCGGGAAGCCGGGCGGCGAGGTCGCGGTATCCGGCGGCGAACGCCCGCCAGAGCTCGAGCCGGGCCGCCAATGGGGCCGCGGCGGGCGCGTCCACTGCGGGCCGGTCGAAGATCGCGGCGACGCGGGCGATCAGGCGGGCTTCCCGCCAGGAGGCGAAGGGGAGGGTGACGGCCGCCAGGCCGTCCAGGATCCGGGACGTCAGGGCCCGCACCGCCGCCGGGTCGTCCGCGCCTTCCGGCCCGGCCTCCGGCGTGATGGGCTCACCGATGCTCACCAGAGCGCGGGACCGGAAGATCCGTTTCGCGTCGAACGTGAGTCCCACGGGCAGGATGGTGAGGCCGGTGAGCCCGTGTTTGGCGAAAGCATCCAGCGCGATCCGCGCCGCCCCGGTCTTGAGCGGCAGCACCCCGGGCTCATCGTGGCTCACACCTTCGGGGAACATGGCAATGGCGCCATTTCCCTTGAGGACCGCGAAGCATTTCGCGAAGGTGTCGGTGTTCTGCCGGGTGTCAGCGCCGTCCTTTTTCCGGTAGACGGGAACGACGCCGCCGAGCCAGAGAAAAGGGCGGAGGAGTGGATACGACCAGAGCATGCCGGCGCCCAGGAAACGTGCCGGGCGCGGCAGGTGGGCGAGAATCAGGAGCGGGTCGATCAGCCCGTTGGGATGGTTGCAGACCACCAGGAGAGGACCCCGCCGCGGCACGTTGCGGAGCCCTTCCACCTCGACCTCCCGGAAGAAGATCGCGGTGGTGAACCGGGCCAGGAGCGCCGCCACGAGGTAGAGGAGGGAGCGCATCACGGCAGCCTGTCAGAACGTCTGGCCGAAGTTGATGAAGACGTTCGAGTCCTCGCCGGATTGTCCGTACGTGGCGTTCAAGATCGTCGAGAGGTTCCACGCGATCCGGATCCCCCCGCCCGCGTCGGCCTTCCAGTCGCGCAGCGTGAGCCGCCGGCCCGAGTCGAAGACCCGGCCGGTGTCGCCGAATCCGACGACCATCAGCCCGAACCGCTGCGTGCCCAGCAGCGTTTCGCCGACGGTCCAGCGGACCTCGGCGTTGGCGAGTCCCAGCGCCATCCCCGTGAACCGCGTCTCGTGGAAGCCGCGCAGCGACCAGCCGCCGCCGAGGTCCTCCCGCCGCGCGTCGGTGTACCCGACGGTGGAGAGGTCGTAGAACGGCGGTTGGCCTTGGTTCACGCTGTACGTGGCCCGGCCCGCCAGAACCAACCCGGGAAGAACCGTCTGGTACCGCCGCACCGCAGCGGATTCGCGAGTGTACCGGTAGTCGCTGGCCGTCGCGGGCCCGGCCCACTCGGCCGTCGCGTCCACGTACCACCCGGTCCGCGGGTCCGGCTCGAAGTCCCGGGTGTCGTACGCGGCGCCCACCCGCAGGTGGTTGACCCAGCCGCCGTCAATCCCCGGCGGCCGGGCCAGCCCGACCAGGGTCGGCCCCTGGGTGCGGTCGTGGCCGTCCACGGTCACCGTCCGGCCGTCGTAGCGCTGCACCTTGCCGTGCTCGATCTCGCCGCCCGCCATCACGGTGAACGGCCCGAGCTCGCGCTCCGCCTGCGCGCCCGCATCGGGGCGGATCAGGCCGTACCGGTGGAAAGCGGCTGCGGTGCTGCCGGGCCCCGCCGGATTCTCGTCCTCCAGGATCTGCTGGTACGCAGCCATCGTGCCGCCGGGCGAGGTGTGGAGGGACGCCGTACCGGGGCCGAACCACCGTCGGTCGGTGTTGGCCTCGTACACGGCGTATGACCGGATCCGGAACGGCAGCCCGGTGGCCAGCTCCGGTGCGTCGAGGTCCACGGTGTGGAACTGCCAGCCGCCCGTGCTGGCGAAGTACTGGACGAATACCCGGGAGGAGTACGGCCAGAGCCCGAATCCCGGATCGCTCCGCGCCCCGTCCGCCGTCACGTACACGCGGCCGCCGTACCCGAGCCCGGTGTCGCTGGAGTAGTTCACCAGCGGCAGGCCGGTGACGAAGGTGCCCTCCTGCTTACGCGCCACGTCCTCCGGGGAAAGGCCGCCGCGGGCGGCGGCAGAGCCGGCGAGCAGGAGCCACGCGGCCGTAAGGCCGCGCGTCAGGCCTCGTGCGCGGGCCATGCGCGGTGCTCGTCGGTGACGGGGCGCAGGAGGAACCAGCCGAGCGCGACGAATCCGAGCAGGGACGCGACCGCGGCCGGCCGGCCCAGGTGGAGGTAGTCGGTCACCAGCCCCCAGCAGAACGGCCCGATGATCGCGGAGAACCGGCCCACCATCCCGTAGAGCCCGAAGAACTCGCCCAGCCGGGCGGGCGGGGTCAGTCGGAGCATCAGCGGCCGCTCCGCCGCGCCGGTGCCGCCCAGGCAGACCCCCGCCAGCGCCGCGGCCGGCCAGAACGTCGCCCCCGGCAGGTGGAAGTACCCGACCGCCACGATCCAGACGAAGGTCACGCCCCAGAGCCCCAGCACGATCTCCAGCGTGCGCCGCGGCCCGATGCGGTCCACCAGCGCGCCCCACCCCAGCGCCGCCGGGATGCTCACGACGATGGCCACCAGGATCACCAGCGAGGACTGGGTGGCGGTGAACCCGACCTCGTTGCTGACGTAGATCCCCATGAACGCGATCACGGTGTTCACCGCATCGGTGTAGAAAACCCGGGCGATCAGGAAGGGGAGCAGGCCCCGGTAGTCGCGCGAGCGACGGAGCGTCGCCACGACCTCCCGGAAGGCGGCGGGGATGGCGGCGGCGGAGAATGTGCGGCCCGGCCGGTCGCGCTCGCGCACGAAGAGGAAGCAGGGAATCGCGAACACGAGGAACGCGGCGGCCGAGGCCCGGAAGAGCCGGATGTAGAGGAGGGTCTGGCCCTCTTGCGGCAGGGCCTCGGCGCCCGCCAGCAGGACCCGGCCCAGGATGATCGCCGCCAGCGCGCCGAGGTAGCCGATCGCCATGCCCCACCCGCCGATCCGGCCCTGGTTCTCATGGGTGCTGACGTCGGACAGCATGCCGTCGGAGAACTGGAGTCCCGCCTGGTACCCGATGTTGGCGATGGCGAACGCCGTGAGCGACCACCAGAGGCCGTGGATCCCCAGCGCCCCGGTGAAGAGCACGCACACCAGGGTCGAGAGCACGAGGAACGGCATCCGGCGGGACGCCTGGTCGCTGAGCGCTCCCAGCACGGGCGAGCCGAGGAAGATGATCCCCATCGAGACGCTGTTGGCCAGGGCATAGTCCGCGTCCCGCGCATGCATGACATTGACGACCCAGATGGAAAAGTAGAGCGAGGCGATGTTCAGCCCGAAGAAGTGGTTGGCGAAGCTGTACAGCACCCAGCTCACGATGGAGGTGCGGGTGGGCGCGGGCGCGGCTCCCCGGGGGGTCACGTCTGCCATTGTGGACAGGCCGGTCGGCCAACACAAGGCGCGGTGGCCCGGGACCCCGGTGCGGCCTGGCAAGGGCGGGACGGCCCGGCGGGGCCGTGGAACGGTTGTCGCCGGGCGCGGCCCCGTGGTATCGTAGCCGCCTAATCAAACCGCGCCCCGACACCTGTCCCGGCCGGATTTACGAAGGGAGATTCAATGGCGAAGCGTTGCTACGAAATCCTTATTGCGCTCGACCCGCCCATCGCGGTGGCGGATGCCGACGCGCTGGTGGTGAAACTCAAGGGGATCGTCGCCGAGATCGGCGGCGAGATCAAGGTCGTGGAGAAGCTCGGGCAGCGCCGGCTGGCCTTCCGCGTGCGGGGCCGCTCCGACGCCCAGTTCCTCCTGCTGAGCTGCGAGATGAACGCGCCGGCCGTCAAGGCGATCGAGGGCGTCCTGCGGCTGCATGAGGGCGTGATCCGGTATATGACGACCCGGGTCGAGCCCGAATTGATGGCGCAGTCGCTGGCCGCGGCCCCGCCGCCGCCCCCGCCGCGCCCGGCGGCCCCGCCGCCGTCCGCAGCCCCCGCGGCCTGACGGAGCGGACCGGGTGGCGAGCCTCAACCGGATCTTCCTGATCGGGAACCTCACCAAGGATCCCGAGCTGCGGTACATCCCCAGCGGGCAGGCGGTGTGCACGATCCGGATCGCGTGCTCGGAGAAGTTCAAGACGAAGGCCGGCGAGGACCGCGAGGAGACCCTGTTCATCGACGTGGTCGTGTGGGCCAAGCAGGCGGAGAACGTCTCGCAGTACCTCAAGAAGGGCAGCCCGGTGTTCGTCGAGGGGAAGCTCCGCATCCGGGACTTCCAGGGGCGGGACGGCAACAAGCAGTACAAGACGGAAGTCACCGCGAACCGGGTGCAGTTCCTCTCGCGGGGGCCCGGCGGCGGGGATGGCCCGCGGGGCGGCGGCGGGTCGTACGGCGCGGATGCGCAGGCGGCGCCGCCGGACGCGGTCGAGGAACCGCTCCCGAGTTTCGACGAAGAGGCATGACCATGACGGCATCATCAACCAGGACGGAGGAATCAACACGTGAGTGAAGAACGCGGCGGGCGGCGGGACGACGATCGGCGGGGCGGGGGGTTCAACCGGCGCGACCGGCGGCCGGCCCGGAAGAAGGTGTGCCGGTTCTGCCAGGCGAAGATCGGCATCATCGACATCCGGGACACCTCGCTCATCAAGAGCTTCCTGAGCGAGCGCGGGCGCATCGTCTCGCGCCGCACGAGCGGCAACTGCGCGAAGCACCAGCGGCAGATCACCCGCGGCATCCGGCGCGGGCGCCACGCGGCGCTCCTGCCCTACACGGCGTCCTGACGTGGCCACCGTGAAGGTCCTCCTCCTCTCGGAAGTCGAGCACCTCGGCCCCCGCGGCGAGCTGGTGAACGTGGCGGACGGGTACGCCCGCAACTTCCTCTTCCCCCGCAAGCTCGCCACGCTGGCGACGAAGGGCGTCGAGGAATTCGCCGCGCGGCTGCGCGCCACCGAGGCCAAGCGCCGCGAGGTCGAGAAGGTCGCGTTGAACGAGCTGGCCGGGAAGCTGGCCGACGTCTCGTGCTCGCTGCCGCGCAAGGCGCACGACGACGAGAAGCTCTTCGGCTCCGTCTCGGCCGGCGACGTGTCGGCCGCGCTGGCGTCGCAGGGGTTCAAGGTGGACCGCAAGCACATCGACCTGCCCGAGCCCATCAAGACCCTCGGCGTCTTCACCGTGCCCGTGAACCTGGGCCACGGCGTCAAGGCGTCCGTGAAGGTCTGGGTGGTCCGCGAAACCGCGAAGGCGTGAACAGCCTGACCGACTAGGCCCGTCATGAACATGCCGCGCGCCGCCGCAGAGAGGGTTCCCCCCCAGAGCCTCGAGGCGGAGCGGGCGGCCCTCGGGGCCATGCTCCTCGGCAGCGAGGCCAGCCGCGAGGCCATCGCCAAGGCCGTCGCGATCCTCGGGGTCCAGGACTTTTACCGCGCCGCCCACCAGCACGTCTACCGCACCATCCGCGGCCTCTTCGAGCAGGGCGAGAAGGTGGACCTCGTCACGGTCATTGACCACCTCCAGAAGGCCGGCGCGGTGGACCAGGCGGGCGGCAAGGCGGCGATCGCCAGCCTGCTCGACGAGATGCCGCTGGTCTCCAACATCGAGGAGTACGCCCGGATCATCCGCGACAAGGCCATGATGCGGCAGCTCATGGAGGTCGGGAGCAACCTCTTCGGGCGCGCGGCCGACGACGCGATGCAGGTCGAGGACCTCCTCAACAACGCCTCCCAGCTCCTCTACGACATCTCGCAGCGCCGGTTCGCCGGCGGCATGCACCCGATGAGCGAGCTGGTGCTCCCCGAGATCGAGAAGATCGAGAAGCTGGCCGAGCGCGGCGGCGAGGCCGGGATGCTCACCGGGCTGCCCACGGGCTTCCACTGGCTGGACCAGCTGACGTCCGGCCTGCAGAACGGCGAGTTGAACGTGGTGGCGGCGCGGCCCGGCATGGGCAAGACCAGCTTCGCGCTCAACATCGCCGAGCACGTGGCGCAGCAGAAGAAGGTCCCGGTCCTCGTGTTCAGCATGGAGATGTCCGCCCACTCGCTGGTGCGCCGCCTCCTGTGCGCGCACGCGCGGGTGGACTCCCAGAGCGTGCGGCGCGGCAATCCGTACCCGGAGGACCGCGCGAAGCTCTTCCAGGCCGCCTCGGTCCTGCACGAGCTGCCGATCTGGATCGACGAGTCGTCGCGCCTGACGCCGCTGGAGCTGCGCGCCCGGGCCCGCCGGGTGCTGGGCGAGACCCGGGCCACCGAGGGGCAGGGGCTGATCATCGTGGACTACCTCCAGCTCATGGACTACAACGCCGAGGGGTTCGCCCAGCGGCCGGAGAACCGGCAGCAGGAGATCACGGCGATCTCGCGGTCCATGAAGGCCGTGGCCAAGGAGCTGAACGTGCCGGTGATCGTGCTCTCCCAGCTTTCCCGCGCGCCCGAGCGGCGCGAGGTGAACAAGCCGCGGCTCTCGGACCTGCGCGAATCCGGCGCGATCGAGCAGGACGCCGACGTCGTGACCTTCATCTACCGCGACCCCAAGGACGCGCCGGAAGGCGGGTCGGACGCGGAGCAGCAGTCGTATGTGGCGCGGGTCAGCGTGGCCAAGCAGCGCAACGGCCCCACCGGCACCTTCCCCCTCCTGTTCAACCGGGCCTACACCCGGTTTGACCAGATCGAGTCCGCCCAGCTCCTCCCCGACGACGAATAGCCCATTGCAATATCCTGCGTGGGTTGAGATCGACCTGGGGGCGGTCGCGGCGAATGCGCGCGCGATCCGGGCCCGGGTGCGTGGGCCCAAGCTCATCGCCGTAGTCAAGGAAGATGCCTACGGGCACGGCGCGCCGCGGGTGGCGCGGGCGCTGCGCGGGGTGGCCGACCTGTTCGCGGTGGCGACGGTGGCGGAGGGGGAGGAGTTGCGGGCCGCGGGGGTCCGGGCGCCGGTGCTG
>CAYNUZ010000023.1:0-19349 GCA_964400385.1 uncultured bacterium
GGGGGGGCGGAAAGGGGGGGGCGCCCGGGCCCTACCGGGGGGGGCGACGGCCGTGGTGCGCGGGCTGAAATGGTTGGGGACCGCGCCGGATCCCGGCGGGAAGGAGACGACCCTGGGGTGGCGGACGCTGCGGGCGTCGCTCACCGGGCTCAAGGGCGACGTGGCGCTGCTGCACGGGCAGGCCGCGGAGGCGGCGGCGGCGTACCTCGAGGCGGCGGACATCGCGCCGGACCTTCCGCTGGCCCCGGCCTGGCGGGCCAAGGCCGCCGCGCTGCGGGGCGCCGGGGGCCCGGGCCTCCGGCTCCCCTGAAGCCTACGGCGGGGTGCCCTTCCAGACCCCGCCGCCGAAGGTCGTGACCCACAGGGCCGCCCGGTCGAGCGGGTCGAAGGCGACGCGCTGGCATCCCGCGAAGGGAATCCCCGGGACCTCCCGCCACTTCGTCCCGCCGTCGTGCGTCACGAACAGCCCGTGGGTGGTGGCGCCGAGGTAGACGGTCTTCGGGTCCCGCGGGTCCACCGTCACGAACAGGGCGTGCGCGTAGGTGGACAGTTCCTGCGGCAGGTCGTCCTCCTTGAGCACGCGCTTCCACGTCGCCCCGTCGTCGGTCGAGCGGTAGACGCCGCCCTGGCTGTACCGCGGGGCGCTGGACACGCCGAGCCAGATCGTCCGGCTGTCCCCGGCGGGCGTATCCACGTCGCCGGGCCAGCGCAGCCCGAGCTCCGTGGTGAGCTCGGCCCAGGTCTTCCCGCCGTCCCGCGACCGGTACAGGCCGCCGGGCACGGGAAACGCGTCGCCGGCCCGCTTCCCGGTGATGGTGCAGTAAAGCGTCCCGTCCGCGCAGAGCTTCAGGCGGTAGACATGCCGGTTTTCCGCCGCCCCGGGCTGGGTCGCCGTCGGCCTCCACGTGGCGCCGCCGTCCACCGACTTGAAGACGCCGGTCCCGTACTGGGTGGCGTAGAGCGTCCGCGCGGCCTTCGGGCTCCGCGGATCCAGCACGATGGAGGTGGCGGGGGCGTTCGGCAGGCCGGTCCCCAGCGCCGCCCACGAGGCGCCCTCGTCCCGGCTGACCGCGACGCCGCCCTGGTCCTTCGGCCCCTCGATGTTCGACCAGTGCGGGATGTCGTGCTGGTTGGAGCACGCGGCGTAGAGCACGCCCGGCGCGTCCGGATCGAACGCGACCTGGTACACGGTGTTGTTCCACGGCAGGCCCCGCGTGGCGTGCTGCCAGGTGGCGCCGTGGTCGAGGCTGCGCGCGAACCCGATGTCGGTGTAGCAGATGTACGCGCGTTGCGCGTCGTGAGGGTCGAAGGCGAACTGCCACGCCGAGGTGACCTCCAGCCCGCACGAGGCCCACCGCGCGCCGGCCGCGGGCGCGGGGTCGGCCAGCGTGGAATACGCCGGCGTCCAGCCGCCGCCGCCGTCGGTGGTGCGGTACAGCTCCCCGTCGTTGGTGAAGGCTCCCTGCGCAGGGTCGTTGCGCGAGATCCCGAACCCCGTGGGCGCCCCGCCCGAGCTGCCCCAGACCTCGTCGAGGATAATCCAGCCGGGCGCCACGTTGGGCGGGATTCCCACCGCCGACTGCATCCGCGGGTCGCCGTAGACCACCGACCGCCAGGTCGCGCCCGCGTCGTCGCTGCGGAAAATCGTGGAGTGGTGCGGCGGCCAGTATCCGGTGCCGTGGACGGTCACGAAGACCGTCTCCGGCTGCCGCCGGGTGGTCTGGACGAACTCGTACTGCGGCAGGTCGCCGTCGCCGTAGGCGTCGGCCCGCCCCAGGTCGGTGTTGATCCCCGCCCCCATCGCGGCCTGCCAGGTGGTGCCGTGGTCCGTGGACCGCCAGACGCCGCCTGCGAGCGCGCCCGAGACCGACCGGCTGGGCAGGATGCAATAGGCGATAAACTTCCCCGCCGCCGCCGTTCCACCCGCCGCAAAGGCGCGGACGTCCCGGAAGGGGAGGCCGGCGCCGGAGGCCTGCCAGGTGCTGCCGCTGTCGCCGGACCGGAAGATGCCCGCCGACGAGGCGGCCAGCACGATCCGCCGGCCCGGGGGCGTGGTCGGATCCACCCCGAACCCGGCCACCCGGCCGCTGATGCCGGGGCAGGCGGTCCAGGTCCTCCCGCCGTCGGTACTGCGGTACGCGGCGTTGGCCGTCCCGGCGAACATGAGCTGGGCGTCGTCCTCGTCCAGCGCGAGCGCCGTGACCGCCGCCGAGCCCCAGGGCTGGCCGGGGCTGAGGATCGTCCAGGTGAGCCCCGCGTCGGTGCTGGTCTTGACCCAGCCGTCGCCCGCCGCGTAGACCGTCCGCGCCTCGCGCGGGTGGAAGAGGACCGGGCAGCCGGTGGCCTCGCGCAATTGGCGCTTGTCGATCATCGTCCACGACCGGCCCCCGTCCAGGCTGCGGTAGACGCCGCCCATGTCGCAGGCCACGAAGAGGACGTTGGGGTCGTGCGGCGAGATGGACGGTACGTACATCGCCCCGCCACCGCCCGGGCCCACGGGGACGAAGGCGGCCCGCGGCGCGGCCGCCAGGCCGAGGACGACAAGGAGCGCGAATCCGTGCCGCACCGTCAGCCGCCGTGCCGCATGCGGTGTTCCACCTTGAGGCACCGGTCCATCACCACGACCAGCCCGGCCGCCCTCGCCGCGTCGGCCGCGGCGTTGTGCACGATGCCGGATTGCATCCAGACGGCCTTCGCGCCCTTGCGGATCGCCGCGTCCACCACGGGGGGGACCTCGGCGGGCTTGCGGAAGATGTCCACGATGTCCACGGGCCCGGGTACGTCGTCGAGCGACGCGTAGGATTTCTCGCCCAGGATTTCCGTGGCGCCGGGATTGACCGGGATGATGCGG
The DNA here is from genome assembly GCA_964400385.1 of uncultured bacterium. Taxonomy (GTDB): domain Bacteria; phylum Oederibacteriota; class CAKKQC01; order CAKKQC01; family CAKKQC01; genus CAYNUZ01. The sequence continues at coordinate 2,852 of CAYNUZ010000023.1, forward strand.
AACCCCGCCGCCTGGAGGTACCGCGCCACGTCGTGGCTGGGCCGGTCTTCCCGGGGCGACAGGCCGACGACCGCGATCGTGTGCGCTGAGGCCAGAAGGGCGTCGATCGCCTCCGGCGCCGCGTTCTTCCGGGGCAGCTCGCAGGCCGCGGCATCGTCCATCCCCCTATCGTGGCACTCCGGGCACCGGCGGGCAAGTGGAATCACCCGGGCCGCTGTGCGACGATTGACGCGTGCATTGGGATCTTTCGCTCCCGTCCTTCGCCGCCGGCGTCCTGCTCGGGGCCGCCGGCTGCTGGCTCTGGTTCCGGGGCCGCCCGGCCCCCGCCGGCGGCGGGGGGGCCCTGGCCGAGGAAAACACCGCGCTCAAGGTCCGGGTGGCGGGGCTGGAGGCGGCCCAGGCCGCCGACCAGCGGAGCGAGGACTGGATCGCACGATCCATGCAGCAATTGCGCGACACCTTCGAGGCCCTGGCGGCCCGGGCGCTCAAGGAGAACTCCGCGCTGGTGCTGGCCGGCGCGGGCGAGTCGCTCGTGAAGCCGCTGGAAAAGGTGCTGCGGGACCTGGGGGAGCAGGTGAAGGTCCTCGAGCAGCGGCGGGAATCCGCCTACGGGGCCCTGGGCTCCCAGCTTGAGGAGCTGCGGAAGGACCACTCCCAGCTTCACGGCACGACGCTGACGCTGGCCCAGGCCCTGCGTTCGTCATCCGTCCGCGGCCGGTGGGGCGAGGTGCAGCTGCGGCGGATCGTGGAGCTGGCCGGACTGACTGAGGGGATCCATTTCAGCGAGCAGGCGGCGCAGGGGGACCTGCGGCCGGACATGATCATCCACCTGCCGCACGGCGGCGCGCTGCCCATCGACGCGAAGACCCCGATGGCGTCGTTCCTGGAGGCGCAGTCCGCCCCGGACGAGCCGGCGCGCCGCGCCCGCCTGGAGGAGCACGCCGCGGCCATGAAGCAGCGGATCCGCGAGCTGGGGGAAAAAGGCTACTGGAAGCAGTTTCCCGCCGCGCCGGAATTCGTCGTGATGTTCGTGCCGTCCGACCCGGTCCTGGGCGCCGCGTTCGAGGTGAATCCGGGGCTGCTCGAGTACGCCATCGAGTTGCGGGTCATGCCCGTCACCCCGGTCACCCTGCTGGCGCTCCTCAAGGCCGTGGCCTACGGGTGGCAGCAGCAGGTGGTGGCCGAGAACATCCGGCTGATCCAGGACGAATGCCGGGAGTTCCACAAGCGGCTGGTCCCCTTCATGCGCAGCCTCGCCGAGACCGGGAAGGGGCTGGACAAGGCCGTGGAGGCCTTCAACGCGACGGTGGGGTCCTTCGAGGGGCGCGTGCTGCCGATGGCCCAGCGGCTGGAAAAGCTCGGCGCGGGCGGGGGCGAGCTGCCGGAACCCCGCGCGGTGGACCGGCGCGTGCGCGCGCCGGAGCCGGAGCGGCTCGGGGCGCCGGACGCGTCGGGATAACATCTTTGGCGGGGCGGGCCGCGGCGGTTGCCTCGGTTCCCACCACCTGCTACGCTGATTTCCTGCCGATGCGCGCCGTGGGCGCATCGGAGTCCTGATTCCAGCGGCCCCATCGTCTAGTGGCCCAGGACATCTGGTTCTCAGCCAGAAGACCGGGGTTCGACTCCCCGTGGGGCTATGGAGTTTCATCGCGCGCGCGTCCCGCCATGCCGTCCTGTTCCCCGCCGGGTGCTATCATGGACTCCGGACCGCAGCCTCTTCCGCCAAGGAGTCACATGACCGGGGCCATCAGTACCAAGTTCGAATACCAGGGGGTCGCCATCGAGGTGTGGCCCGGGGTCTTCGAGCCCAACAAGACGACCGAGCTGCTGCTCGAGGCGGCGCTCAAGCACGACCTGCGCGGCAAGTCCGCCCTGGACCTGGGCTGCGGGTCGGGCGTCGTCGCCGTGGTGTCCACGAAGCTCGGGCAGATCGGCAGCGCCCACGGCTCGGACATCTCCGCGCGCGCGGTCGAGAACGGGCGGCACAACGCCGCGCTGGCCGGCGTGACGGTGGAGTTCCGCGAGGGGAGCCTCTTCGAGCCCTGGGCGGGCCACAAATTCGACATCATCATTGACGACGTGGCGGCCATCGCCGACCCCATCGCCCGGCTGTCGCCGTGGTACCCCCCCGAGATCACCTGCGATGCGGGGCTGGACGGCAGTGCCAATACCATCAAGATGCTCGAGAAGGCGAAGGACTTCCTGACGCCCGGCGGCGTGTTGTTCTTCCCGACCGTCTCCCTGTCCAACGAGGTGAAGATCCTCCAGGTTGCGCGGTCCGAATATCCGCGCGTCGAGTGCCTGCTCAAGAAGAGCTGGCCGTTCAAGGACGATTTCTGGCAGCGCATCATGTCGAACGAGACGGCACGCCGGCTCGTGGACGACGGGGTCATCAAGGTCGTGCAGCGGGGCAGCCGGTTCCTCTGGGACACCTCGATCTACATGGCCACCAGCGTGTCCTGATGGCGGGCGAGTCGTTCACGGTCGCCGTCCTGGGCGTCACCGGGGCGGTCGGCGCCGAGATGCTGCGCGTGCTGGAGCGGCGCAACTTCCCCGTCCGGTCCCTGCGCGCGCTGGCCAGCGCGCGATCCGCCGGCCAGACGGTGAAATTCCGCGGCGCCGACGTGCGCGTGGAGGCGGCCGGCCCGGACTCGTTCCGGGGCGTGGATCTCGCCCTGTTCTCCGCCGGCGCGTCCCAGTCGCGGACGTTCGCCCCGGCGGCCGTCGCGGCGGACTGCGTCGTCGTGGACAACTCGTCCGCGTTCCGGGCCGATCCCGCGGTCCCGCTGGTCGTGCCCCAGGTCAACGGGGACGACGTGGCGGCCCACCGGGGGATCATCGCCAACCCGAACTGCACCACGGCCATCACCCTGATGGCCCTCGCGCCGCTCCACCGGGCGTTCGGCTGCCGGCGGGTCTTCGCGTCGAGCTACCAGGCCGTCTCGGGGACCGGGGCCAAGGCCATCGAGGAGCTCCGGCGCCAGGTCGGCGAGATCGTGGCGGGGCGGCCCGTGACGAAGGAGGTCTATCCGCACCAGATCGCCTTCAACGTCCTCCCGCACGTGGACGCCTTCCTGCCCTCGGGCTACACCAAGGAAGAGATGAAGATGGAGAACGAGGGCCGGAAGATCCTGCATCATCCGGCCTTTCGGGCGAGCGTCACCTGCGTGCGCGTGCCGGTCTATCGCGCGCACTCGGTGGCGGTCAGCGCGGAGTTCGAGAAGCCGGTGACGGTGGAGGCCGCGCGCGCGGTGCTCGCCGCGGCGCCCGGGCTGGACGTCGTGGATGACCCCGCCCACGCGCAGTACCCGATGCCGCTGGTGGCCGAGGGCCGCGACGCCTGCGCGGTCGGCCGGCTGCGGATGGACTGCGCGCTCGACAACGGGCTGTGCTTCTGGGTGGCCGGGGACCAGCTCCTGCGGGGTGCGGCGCTCAACGCCGTGGAGATCGCCGAACTGCTCGTCGCCAGGGGGCTGCTCAAGCCCACGACTACGGCGTCGCACAACTGAGCTGACGTGATCAACGTCCAGCTCGCCGGCAAGGCGGGTTCCGTCCCCATTGATCCCGGCACGCCCGTCGGCGCCCTCTTCCAGGACCAGCCCGGCGTCCTGACCGCGCGCATCGACGGGAAGAAGCCGCGCCGCGTCGAGCTGGCGCGTCCCCTGCTGCCCGAGGACGACGGCGCGACGATTACGCCGCTGACGTTCGCGGACGCCCTGGGCAACACCGACTTCCAGCACAGCGGCGCGCACCTGATGGCGCAGGCGATCAAGGAGCTGTGGCCGGCCGCCAAGCTCACCATCGGCCCGCCCGACGTCAACGAGTTCTTCTACGACATCGAGCGCGATCCGCCCTTCTCGCCGGAGGAGTTTCCCGCGATCGAGGCGAAGATGGCCGAGATCGCCTCCCGGAACCTGGACATCCGCCGCCGGGAGCTGGGCTACCCGGAGGCCCGGGCGCTGTTCGCGAAACGGAACGAGACCTACAAGCTGGAGCTGATCGACGACCTCGAGGCGAAGGGCCAGCCGCTGAGCGTCTACGAGCAGGGCGACTTCGTGGACCTGTGCATCGGGCCGCATATCCCGAACACGGGGCTGCTCCAGGCGGTGAAAATCACGTCCGTGGCCGGCGCCTACTGGCACGGGGATGAGCGCAACCAGCAGCTCTCCCGCGTCTACGGCGTGGCGTTCCCGTCGCGGGCCCTGCTCGACGCCCACCTCGCGCTCCTGGCCGAGGCGGAGAAGCGCGACCACCGGCGGCTGGGCCGGGAGCTGGGGCTGTTCATCTTCCCCGAGGAGGCCGTGCCGGGCATGCCGCTGTTCGCCCCCAAGGGCGCGCACATCCGCATGCAGCTCGAGAACTACTCGCGCGAGAAGCACCTGGCCCGCGACTACCAGCCGGTCTGGACGCCGCAGATCTTCCGCAGCGACCTGTGGAAGATCTCCGGCCACCTCGAGAACTACGCCGAGAACATGTACATGCTCAAGTCCAACGACAACCAGGACTACGTCGTCAAGCCGATGAACTGCCCCGGCCACTGCCTGATCTTCCGCAGCGAGGGGCGCTCCTACCGCGACCTGCCGCTGCGGTTTTCCGAGCTCGGGCTCGTGTACCGGCAGGAGCGCAGCGGCACGCTGCACGGCATCCTGCGGGTCCGGGCCCTCACGCAGGACGACGCCCACATCTTCTGCATGACGGAGCAGCTCCACGACGAGCTGAACCGGGTGGTGGACTTCGTGGAGGAGGTCCTGCGCGACTTCGGGTTCACGGAGGGCGTGGAGGCCTTCCTGTCGTTCCGGGGGCCGGACCAGAAGATCGTGGGGGGCGCGGCCCTCTGGGACCAGGCGGAGGGCATCCTGCGGGACATCGTGACCGCGCGCGGGATGAAGGCCACGGTGGATCCCGGCGAGGCGACGTTCTACGGCCCCAAGATCGACTTCAAGGTGAAGGACGCCATCGGCCGGGTCTGGCAGTGCTCTACGGTCCAGCTCGACTTCAACCTGCCCCAGCGCTTCCAGCTGGAGTACACCGGGGCCGATGGCAACAAGCACACCCCGGTCATGATCCACCGCGCCCTGTTCGGGTCGGTCGAGCGCTTCCTCGGCGTGCTGATCGAGCACCATGCCGGGGAGTTCCCGGTGTGGCTGGCCCCGGTCCAGGCCCGGGTCCTCTCGATCACCAGCGACGTGGAGCCGTTCGCCCGGGAGGTCCACGCAACGCTGCGCGCGGCGGGCATCCGGGCGGAGCTGGACAGCTCCCCGGACAAGATCGGGTACAAGATCCGCACGGCGGAGATGCAGAAGGTCCCGTACATGCTCGTCGTGGGCAAGCGCGAGGCCGCCGACGGGAAGGTCGCGGTGCGGCGCAAGGGCAAGGGCGACCAGGGAGCCGAGCCGGTGGCCGAGGTGGTGGCGCGCATCCAGGGCGAGATCGCCAAGCGGGCATGATGCGCCTCCTTCCTTTCCCTCTCCCCTCCGGGGAGAGGGTCGGGTGAGGGGGCCGATGCGGGACATGCCCCTCATCGGCTGCCACATCTCGATGGCGGGCGGCGCGGCGAAGGCGGCGCCCCGGGCCGCCGAGCGGGAGGCCGAGGCGCTGCAGGTCTTCACCACCTCCCCCCGCGCCTGGGCGCACCAGGCGCACCGGGACGACGACCTCGCCGCCTTCCGCGCCGGCACCGCCGGGAAGCCCGTCGTCGTCCACGGGTCGTACCTCATGAACTTCGCCACCACCGACGCGGCCCTCCTCGCCAAGTCGTCCGCCATGCTCGCGGACACCGCGCGCTGGACCGCGGCACTGGGCGCCGTCACCGTCATCCTCCATCCGGGCCAGGCGGTAGGGGCGGACGGCACGACCGGTGTGGCCCGGGTCGCGGCGGGGCTGAAGGCCGTCCTCACCGGCTGGCCGGCCGGCGTGACGCTGGCGCTGGAGCAGAGCGCGGGCCAGAAGGGTTCAGTGGGCGCGCGGCTCGAGGACCTGCGGGGCGTGCTCGACGCGCTCGACGGCGATCCCCGCGTGGCGGTCTGGCTCGACACGGCGCACGCGTTCGGGGCGGGCTGGGACCTCCGGGACGCCGCGGGCGTGGACCGGTTCGCGGCCGACCTCGGGCGCGCGGTCGGGTGGGACCGCATTGCCGGGATCCACGCCAACGACTCGAAGGTGGCGCTGGGGTCGCGCAAGGACCGGCACGAGAACATCGGGCTGGGGACGATCGGGGACGCGGGATTCAGGGCGCTGCTCGCACATCCCTCGTTCGCCCGGCTCCCGTTCATCCTGGAGACGCCGGGGCTCGACGGCGAGGGGCCGGACCTCCCGAACATGCGCCGCCTCAAGGGGCTGCGGGGCGATCCGATATGATGGGCGCTGCATGACGCTGCTGTCCGGCGTGCTCGCCCTCCTGTCCGCCGCCGCCCCCGTCCGCGCGGCCGATGCCGCGTCCGTGGCCGCCACCGTCTACGGCGGCGACCGGCTGCCGCTCGTCGCCCCGGGCGGCGAGGTCAAGGGCGGCAAGGACGGCGCGCTGACCCGCCCGATCCGGTTCGGCACGCCCGGCGTCTGGTACCTGTGGATCCGGGCGTCGGCGAAGGGGCCGCACGGGGCGACGCTCACGTGGGACCTGGACGGGGAGCAGCCGCTGCACAGCGGGAGGTGCCGGATCCAGGTGCCGCCGTTCTCCGCCGGCCAGTGGCTGAACGCGTCCATGCAGCCGAACCACAAGGCCTCGGTGCACGTGGACGCGGCCGGGGAGCACGTCCTGCGGTTGAAGAGCGTGGACGGCGAGGCCGTCATCGAGAAGGTGGCGCTGACCCTCTTCTTCTCGGCGAAACCCCAGGGCGACACCCTCGACCACGCGGACGATCCGGGCGGCGGCCGCGCGGTCTTCCCGCAGGGGGACCGCACGCAGGACGGGTACCGGCCCGGGTGGGCCTCGCCCCCGGTCAAGGCGGCGCGCACCTTCTACGTGGACGACGTCGCGGGCAACGATTCGTCCACCGGGGCCTCCCCGGCCGCGGCCTGGCGGTCGGTCCGGCGGGCGAACGCCGCGGCCTTCTCGCCGGGGGACGCCCTCCTCTTCAAGCGCGGCGGCGCGTGGGACGAGGGGCTGGCGCCCCGCGGCAGCGGGACGAGGAACGCGCCCATCACGATCGGGGCCTACGGGGAGGGGAGGAAGCCGCGGCTCAACGGGGTCAACCACGCCGCGGTGCAGTTGCGGGACCAGGACTGGTGGACGGTCCAGGACCTCGACCTCACGAGCGACCCGGCGTACGGCAAGTGCGGGCTGGCCATCGAGTCGGTCGAGGGCCGGCCGCGGCCGACGGGGTTCCATGTCTACAACGTCACGGCGTTCGACAACGGCGGGGCGGGCATCCGGGCGGGGCCGACGGGGGACAAGGACAACGGGTGCGACGGGGTCTGGATCGAGAACTGCCTGTCCTTCTGCAACGGCGGCGACGGGATCGGGATGCACGGCAACGACCAGGTGGGGTGCCGCAACGGCGTGATCCGGTACTGCACGGCGTGGGAGAACCGCGGCACGGGCGGGATCTACATGAGCGGGGGCCAGAACGGCCTGATCGAGCACTGCGTCGGGTACAACAACATCGTCATCAACATCTGGGTCTGGAACGCGATCAACGTGACGATGCGCCACTGCGAGGCGTGGCGGGGGCACGAGGCGGACGCGGGCGGGTTCGACATCGACTGGAGCTGCGAGGCCTGCACGATGGAATACTGCTACGCGCACCACAACGAGGGCGTGGGCTTCCTGCTCCAGGGCTCCGGGTGGATCCTGTACCGCGGATACCCGATGGAGAGCAAGTACAACATCATGCGGTACTGCGTCTCGGAGCACGACAACCCGCCGATCGGGATGGTCGAGACGTTTGAGCAGGGGAAGGTCTACAACAACCTCGCCATCGCGCGGCGGCCGGGCCGCGTGGCCCTGAGCGTCGGCGGCTGGCCGGAGAAGCCGGTGGACTGGTACAACGACGCGGGCGGCTGGCCGTCCGACACGCTCTTCTGCAACAACATCCTGGTCGGGCAGGACGGCGGCATCCCGATGCACATTGACGACTACGCCACCCGGCAGCGGAACGAGTTCGACCACGACCTTTTCTGGCAAACCGGGGCCGGCAAGTCGCCGCTCATCAAGTGGGCCGGCCGGGAGAACGGGCCGGGCTTCTGGTGGGGCGACGCGAAAACCGGGTCGTTTCCCGCCGAGGAATACCGGGACCTCGCCGCCTTCCGGAAGGCCACCGGCGAGGAGGCGCACGGGATGGTGGCGGATCCGCGACTGCCGGGGCTCGGCGAGGGCTGGTACGGCCGGCTGCCGCTGGCGGCGCTGAAGCCCGGCGCGGATTCGCCGGTCGCGAAGGCGGGCCGGCCGGTCGAGATCTCCGCGGCGTGGCTCGCGGCCCGGGCGAAGTTCCTCACTGAGACCGGCGCCGCCGCCTGGGGCATCCCGATGGCCCCCGGCCCGGCCACGGTGGACTACTGGGGCCAGCCGGTGGACCCCGCCGCGCCCGCCACCGGCCCGGGCGAGATCCGCTGAACCGGCCGGCGCTTGCCCTGTTCGCCCTGCTGGCCGCGCACGGCGGCCACGCGGCGACGCCCCCCCGGCTGCCCCTCCTCCTCGCCGGCGGGGAGCTGCGGGAGAAACACCTGGAGCTGACCCGGACGGTGACGCTGCCCACGCCGGGCGTCTGGTACGTCTGGCTCAAGGTCAAGGCCACGGGCGAGGACGCGGCGGCCGTGTCGTACGACCTGGACGGGCGACGGTTCAAGTCCGGCCGCGGCCGGATCATCATCGGGCCGTACCGGCCGGCCGGGTGGGTCTCGGAGACGGCGCAGGCCGAGTTCCGCGCGGAGGTCTTCGCCGACCGGCCGGGCGACCACACGCTCCGGCTCGAGATGTACAACGGCGAGGTCTCCATTGACCGGATCGCGCTGACGCTCTGCTACGGCGCGAAACCGGCGGGCGAGACGCTGGACCACACCGATGATCCCGGGGGGGGGCGCGCGTTCTTCCCCTCGACCGGGTGGGACGAGGCGGGATACCATCCCGACCGGCCCGGCGGGAAAGTTCTGGGGACGCGGGGCTTCTTCGTGGATGGCGAGAAGGGGGATGACCACCGGGACGGCCTGGCGGCCGACCGTGCCTGGCGGTCGCTCGCGCCGCTCAACGACCGCACGTTCCGGCCCGGCGACGTCATCCTGCTCAAGCGCGGCAGCATCTTTGCCGGGCCGCTCCGCCCGGGGGGCAGCGGGACGAAGGAGCTGCGGATCATCCTCGGGGCGTACGGGGAGGGCTCCGACCCCCTGATCGAGGGGCGCGGCCGGACTGCCGTGCGGCTGGACAACCAGTCGTACTGGACGATCCAGGACCTCGCCGTGTCGGGCGGCACGGGCCATGAGGCCGAAGGGCTCCGGGTGGCCTGCTCGACCACGATCTCCGGCGACCGGCCGCGTGGGATCCGGATCACGAACGTGGTCGCGTCCGAATCCGGCGGGGTGGGGATCAGCGTGGGCGGCTCGTACGGGACCTCCGACGGGATCGACGACGTGGTGATCGACAACTGCCTCGCGTACGCCAACGCAGGCGGCGGCATCCTGGTGGAGGGGTACCACCAGAAGGGGTGGTACAACGCGGTCATCCGCGACTGCACGGCGTGGAGCAACAACGGGTGGGGCGGCATCTACCTCAATGGCGGGTGCAACGGATTGATCGTGAACTGCCGGGCGTTCAACAACTACTTCCTCAACCTCTGGTTCTGGAACTGCGTCAACGTGACCGCGCGGCGGTGCGAGACCTTCCGGGGGCACACGTCCCACGAGGCGGGGGGCTTCGATCTCGACTACAGTGTGAATGCCAGCACGATCGAGTACTGCTACTCGCACCACAACGCGCACTACGGGTTCATGCTGATGGGCGCCGGGACCGGCACCGAGGACGCCGCGAAGACCAGCCGGCACAACCTCGTGCGGTTCTGCGTGGCGGAGGACGACCGGCCGCCGTTCTGGGTGATCGAGACCTTCCAGGCCTCGCTGGTGCACAACTGCCTGGCGATCGCCACCGGGAAGGGGCGCGCCGCCTGCGAGGTCACCGGGTGGCCGGAGGACGAGGGGCACGAGCAGGGCGGCTGGCCTTCCGGGTGCCGGCTCATGAACAACCTGTTCATCGGCCGGGGCGGCGCGATCCCCCTGATGGTGGACGACGAGGCGTCGCGCGGCGGGAACGCGCTCGACTACAACTGGCTCTGGCAGATGGAGCCCGGGCAGCCGCTGGTGCGGTGGGGCGGCACGAACTACCGGCCGGCGGACTGGGGGCTGAAGAACAAGGCCGTGCCGTGGCGCACGTTCTTCACGCTGGCGGAGTACCGGAAGGGGTCCGGCCAGGACGCGCACGGCGGGGCCGGCGACCCGCACCTGGCCGGGCCCGTCGGGGCGGGGGGGCTCGGCCTCACGGCACTCGAAGCCTACCGGCCGAAGCCGGGCTCGCCCGTAGTGGGCGCCGCCGGGCCGGACGTGGAGCCGGAGGCGTGGCTGAACGACCGGTCGCTCTATACCGCCGACACCCTGACGCCCGTCGCGCCACCGCCGGTGCCGCTCCTCTTCGTGCCGGCCACCGCCAATTACCTCGGCGCCGCCGCGCCGTCCTCGACCCTGGCGATCGGACCCCTCGCGCCCTGACCCGGCGTTGTATAGTGGGCGTCCTGTGACGCCGCGCCGGTCCGTCCTCCCGTTCGCCCTGTGTTCCGCGCTGTGGGCTGCACGCGCCGGGGCCGATCCCGCGGGCTCGCCCGTCCTCCAGACGATGCGCGCGGAGGGGGACCGGGAGTTCGCGAAGCTCTCGAAACTCGAGGACCATCCCGTCTACTACCTCGCGCTCCAGGTCACCGAGAGCGAGATGTTCCGGGTGTACTCGACCTGGGGCGGGGTGGCGGAGCGCCGCCACAACAAGGAGCGGCTCCTCGACCTGGACCTGCGGGTCGGCGGGCCGGAGCTGGACAACACGCACCGCGCCGCCGGCGAGGGCAGCCCGGCCACGCCGGTCTCGCTCGAGGACGACCCGCAGGCGCTGCGGTCCGATATCTGGCTGGAAGTGGAACACCGGTACCGGGACGCGGTGGACCGGTACATCAAGACGGTGGCGGACCACGCGGTCAAGGTGAAGGAGGAGGACCCGTCGCCGGACTTCTCCGCCGAGCCGAAGGCCGAATACTCCGAGCCGACCCGGCCGCTGAACGCCGACGAGGCCGCGTTCGAGGCCGAGGCCCGGCGGCTCTCGGCGATCTTCCGCAGGCACCCCGACGTGCTGGAGTCCTCGGTCCAGATGTCCGCCAAGTCCGAGACCCGGCGGTTCGTGAACTCCGAGGGCACGGCGATCGAGCAGTCCCGGCCCCTGTACGAGGTGCGCATCAGCGCCAGCTCCCGCGCCGACGACGGCATGGAGTTCTCCCTCTACAAGCAGTACCCGGGCCGGACCCCCGCGGAGCTGCCGGCGGAGGCCGCGATCGCGGCGGACACCGAGGCGATGGGGCGGACCCTCAAGGACCTCAAGACCGCGCCGCTCGTGGACCCCTTCGTCGGGCCCGCCATCCTCTCGGGCCGCGCCGCCGCGGTGCTCTTCCACGAGGTGCTCGGCCACCGGCTGGAGGGGCACCGGCAGAAGGACGAGAACACCGACCAGACCTTCACCAAGAAGCTGAACAGCCGGATCCTCCCGGAGTTCCTGACCGTGACCAGCGACCCGACGCGGGAGGCCCTCGGGACCGTGCCGCTGATGGGCGCGTACAAGTACGACGACGAGGGCGTGGCGGCGCGGCCGGTCACGCTGGTGGACCACGGGATCCTGAAGGCCTTCATGATGTGCCGCTCCCCGGTGCGCGCCTTCGCCCACTCCAACGGCCACGGCCGCAAGCAGCCGGGCCGCGGCGCGGTGGCGCGGCAGGCGAACCTGATCGTCTCGGCCTCGCGCACGATGCCGGTCGCGAAGCTGCGCGAGGAGCTGATCCGGCAGTGCCGGCTGAAGAAGAAGCCGTACGGCCTCATCTTCGAGGACATCGAGGGCGGGTTCACGTTCACCGGCCGGACCACCCCGAACGCGTTCAACGTCATGCCCATCGTGGTCCGCCGGGTCTACACCGACGGCCGGCCCGACGAGCTGGTCCGCGGCGTGGACCTTATCGGCACGCCGATCTCGACGCTGGAGCGGATCATGGCCGCCGGGGACGACACGGGGGTCTTCAACGGGTACTGCGGCGCCGAATCCGGGTACGTCCCGGTCTCGGCCACCGCCCCGAGCCTCCTGGTCGGCGAGGTCGAGGTGCAGCGCAAGCAGAAGGGGCAGGACCGGCCGCCGCTCATGCCGCAGCCTTCGTGGGAGTTCGGCCGTGACCGGTAGATTCCGGCTGACCGCCGCACTGCTCGTGGCGGGGGCGATGGCCCGGGCTGCCTCCGCACCGGAGGCGGCCGACCCCATCCTCGACGCGCTCAAGCCGGAGCTGGACCGCAACCTGGCCAAGCTGGTCCTGCCCGACCAGCCGGTGCCGTACTATCTCGGGTTCAGCGTGCTCGACGTCACCAACGCGGAGATCGCCGCGCGGCTGGGCGACCTCACGCAGGTCGAGGTCAGCCGCAACCGGTTCATCCAGGCGCGGATGCGGGTGGGCGATCCGGGGCTCGACAACGGCAACTTCATCGGGTACGGGTGGGGCAGCTCGGGCAGCGCGCGCCTCACGGTGACTGGGGAGGACGACCCCAAGCCGGTGGTGCGCGACGCGTGGCTCACCGCGGACGCGGCGTACAAGCAGGCGGTGGGGACGCTGGCCGCCAAGGTCGCGGCGCTCAAGCGCGAGCAGAAGACCGACCGGCCGCCGGATTTCTCGCTTGCGCCGGCGGCGGAGCACTACGATCCCCCGGCCGAGTTCCCCGACGCGGACCGCGCGGCGCTCGAGGCGATGGCCAAGCGCCTGTCCGCGGTCTTCCGGGGCGCCGCGGCGATCCAGCGCGGGGAGGTGCGGATCAGCGCGCGGGCCAATACCTTCCGCCTCGTGGATTCCGGCGGCTTCCGGCACCGGCAGGCGAGCCGGTCGGTGCGCGTGCTGGTGACCGGGGAGGCGCAGGCCTGGGACGGCACCCCGCTCCACGAGGTGGCCGCCGTGATGGCGCCCACCGCCTGGCAGCTCCCGCTGGCGGGGGACCTCGACGCGCTGGCGAAGGAGACCGCGGCGCGGCTGGTCGCGCGGGTCTCGGCGACCGAGCTGGTGGATCCGTACCTCGGCCCGATCCTCTTCACCCCCCGCGCGGCCGCGGAGTTCGTGCGCCAGACCCTCGCGGGCGACGTGGCGGGCACGCCCCCGCCGGTGGTGGCGGACGACGAGATGAAGTCCTCGGTCCGCGGCGGGCAGCTCGCCCGGTTCCTGGGGCTGCGCATCCTGCCGGCCTGGATGGACCTCACCGACGAGCCGGGGCTGGCGGACCTCGGGGGCGTGCCGCTGGTGGGGAAGTACGACGTGGACCGCGAGGGCGTGCCGGGCCGGACGGTCACGCTGGTGAAGAACGGGAAGCTGCAGGACTTCCTGATGTCCCGGGTGCCGTCCAAGAAGTTCGCGGAGTCCAACGGCCACGGCCGGATCGTGGCCGGGCCGATGGCGCGCGCGGCGATCTCGAACCTCGTCCTGCGGGCCCACAGGACCGAGCCGGACGCCGCGCTCCTCGACCGCCTCCTGCGCATGGCGAAAGAGGAAGGCCTGACGTTCGCGATCATCGTGCGGCACCTCGACGAGCCGTCCGGCGGCGACTCCGGCCCGCGCCGGATCAACCTGGGGACGGGGACCGAGGACGCCGAGGAGGCGCCCTCGCGGTGGGCCATCAGCCCGGCGCTGGACGTCGTGCGCGTGGACGTCGCCACGCGCAAGGAGACCCCGCTGCGCGGGGTGCTGTTTGGGCCGATCGGCATCGCCGAGCTGCGAGGGATCGTGGCGGCGGGAGCGACCACCGCCGTGTACTCCTTCGTGCAGGCTGCGGAGAGCGTGGACTACTCGCAGGGCCTGGCCGAGGACACCACCTGCTCGGTGGCCTCGCCCGCGCTGCTCTTCCCCCAGCTCGAGGTCCGGCCCACCGGCCGCAAGCGCAAGCCGATGCCGCTTCTGGACAACCCCCTCTTCTCGAAGGCTGCCCCCTGAAGCAGCCCGCCGGCTCCGGGTTCTTCCGGCTGCCCCGCAACGTGGTCCTGCTCGGGTGGACCAGCTTCTTCACCGACGCGGGCAGCGAGATGATCCTCCCGGTGCTCCCGCTCTTCCTGCGCGGCGTCCTCGGCGCCTCGATGGCGACCATCGGGATGATCGAAGGGATCGCGGAGGCCACGGCCAACGCCCTGCGGCTGGGCAGCGGGTTCTTCGCGGACCGGCTCGGGCGGTCCAAGCCGTTCGTCTACGCGGGGTACGGGCTCTCGACGCTGGTCAAGCCGCTCCTTGCCCTGGCCCCCACCTGGCACTTCGTGCTGGGCGTCCGGTTCTTCGACCGGGTGGGGAAGGGGCTGCGGTCCGCGCCGCGGGATGCGCTGGTCGCGGCGTCCACGCCCAAGGCCCAGTTCGGCAAGGCGTACGGGTACCACCGGTCCATGGACACCGCCGGGGCGATGCTGGGGTCGGCCATCGCCGCGGTTGCCCTGTGGTGGCTGGGCGGCGCGGCGGGACACGGCGTGCGCTGGCTCTTCGCGCTCTCCGTCGTCCCGTGCGCCACCGCGCTCCTCTTCATCCGCCCCGTCACGGAGCCGGCGCGCCTGCCGGTGGACCGGCACGCCCGCAACGGCCACGCGAAGACGGCGTTCTCGCTCTCGGCGGCGGCGTGGGTGCTGCTGGCTGGGGTGGCGCTCTGGGAGCTGGGAAATATCAGCTACGCGTTCATCCTGCTCCGGCTGGCGGACATGGGCATCGCCGACCGGTACGTCCCGGCGGTCTACTTCGGGTACAACGTCGTGTACATGACCGTGGCGATGCCGCTGGGCGTCCTGGCGGACCGGGTGGGCATCCGGGCGGCGCTGCTCACGGCGCCGCTGCTGGGCGCCGCGGCGTTTTGGACGCTGGGGCTGGGCACCGGCTGGCCCGCGGCGCTGGGGGGCATGGTGTTGTACGGCTGCCACAGCGCGGTGGTCAACCTCGTCCCCCGCGCCGCCGTGGCCCACTTCGCCCACGCGCGCGGCCGCGGCACGCTCTTCGGCCTGATCGGGATCTGCGCCCTGCTGGGGAACACCTGCGGCGGCCTGCTCTGGGACCGGCTGGGCTCCGCCTGGCTCATGCACGCCGCCGCCTGCGCGTCAGCCGCGGCAGTCCTGCCCTTCCTGCTCATCCCCCGCAGCCGCTCACACGGCTGATCCAGTCGTTCAGCTTGGGAAGCTGAACGAGTCTACTTCTGGAAGAGGGCGGAGATGGAGGCCTCCTCGTGGATGCGGCGGATGGCCTCGCCGAAGAGGGAGGCGACGGAGAGGACCGTGACGGCGGGGTCGGTGAGCGCGCGGGCCTTCTCGTTGAGCGGGATCGTGTTGGTGACCACCAGCTCCTTGATGCCGGACCCCGCCATCTTCTCCGTGAACGGGCCGGAGAAGACGGCGTGGGAGACGCAGGCGTAGATGTCGGCCGCGCCGCGCTGCTTGAGCGCCTTGGCGGCCTGGGCCAGCGAACTGCCCGAGGTGATGATGTCGTCCGGGATGATGACCGTCTTGCCCTCCACCTCGCCGATCACGTTTTCCACGGTCGTCTCGGTGGCGCCGACCCGCCGCTTGTCCACCACCGCGAGGGGGACCCCCAGCCGCTCGGCGAACCCGCGGGCGTCCTTCATGCCCCCCACGTCCGCGGAGGCGACGATCACGTTCTTGAGCCGCTTGCGCTTGAGGTAGTCAATGAAGACCGGCATGGCCATCAGGTGGTCCAGCGGGATGTCGAAGAACCCCTGGATCTGGTCCACGTGGAGGTCCATCGTCAGGACCCGGTCGGCCGCCGCCGTCTCGATCAGGTTCGCCACGAGCTTGGCGGTGATCGGCACGCGCGGCTGGTCCTTGCGGTCCTGCCGGGCGTACGCGTAGTAGGGGATCACGGCCGTGATGCGCCGGGCGCTGGCCCGCCGCATCGCGTCAATGATGATCAGCAGCTCCATCAGGTGGTCGTTGGCCGGGGGGCCGCCGGGCTGGACGATGAAGACGTCCGTGCCGCGCACGTTCTCGTTGATCTTGACCCGGATCTCGTCCCCGCTGAACCGGTCCACCTGCATGTCGCCCAGCGGGACGCCCCGGTAGTCGGCGATCTCCCGCGCCAGCTCCCGGTTGCCGTTGCCGGTGAAGATCTTCATGTCATTGGGCACGGGAGCCTCCCTTGGGGGTGATGGGACGCGCGGGGACGCCGGCGACGACCGACCCCGGCTTGACGGCGCGGCGGGCCGGCACGACCGCTCCGGCGCCGACCACGGCCCGGTCCCCGATGGTCGCGGGCGCCACGAGCAC
>CAYNUZ010000024.1:0-18354 GCA_964400385.1 uncultured bacterium
TCGCCCGCCGGGTGACCGCATAGCCACCATTCCCGGCGGCGTCCTGCTCCTGGCGGCTTCCTTCGCCTTCTATATATGGATTGCCGCCCGGATCACCCGGCCCATCCGCGACCTCATCGCCGCCGCGGAACGGATCGGGGCGGGCGACCTCTCCGCCGGCCTCGCCGCGGACGCCCCGGCGGAGCTGGGCGCACTCGCCCGGGAATTCAACCGGATGGCGGAGGCCCTCAGGACCGCGCAGGACCAGCTCGTCCATTCGGCCAAGCTCTCCTCGGTGGGGGCGCTGGTGGCAGGGGTGTCGCACGAACTCAACAATCCCCTCTATGGCCTCCTCGGTCACGCCGAACACCTCGCCACGAAATTTCCCGAAGGAGATCCGGTCCGGGAGAAGCTCGACATCGTGGTACGGGAGGCCCGCCGGATGCAGCGGACGCTGGCGGACCTCCGCGGCTTCACCCGGCCCAGCGCCCGGGAACGCACCAGGGTGGACCTGAACCTGGTGGCACGCGAGGTGATCGGGCTCGTCGGGCACGACGCCGAGGCCGCCGGGATCGGGTGTCGCGCCGAGACCGCGGCGGAATCCCCCACCGTCGTCGGCTCGCCGGACGAACTGCGCCAAGTGGTCCTCAACCTCGTCCTGAACGCGCTCCAGGCCACGCCACGCGGGGGCACCATCACGGTCCGCACCCGGGAAGCCAACGGGGATCGCCGGTGCCGGATCGCCGTGGAGGACACCGGTTCCGGGATCGCCCCCGGGGTCCTCGCCCGCGTGCGCGAGCCCTTCTTCACGACGAAGCCAGGCCGGATGGGGCTGGGCCTCTCGATCGCCCAGGAGATCATCGCGGGCCATGCGGGCACGCTCGCGATCGAGAGCCGCCCCGGCGAGGGGACCAGGATGATCGTGGAGCTGCCGGCCACATGAGCCCGGCACACGTGCGCATCCTGATCGCCGACGACGAGGCCTCGATCGGGACGTATCTGCGGGATGTCCTCGCCGAGGAAGGGTACCGGGTGACGCTCGTGGGCGGCGGGCTCGAGGCCGTGGCGGCGGCGGAGCGCGAGGCGCCCCACCTGCTGATCACCGACCTCGTCATGCCCGATCTCGGGGGGCTGGAGGTGGTCAAGCGGGTCAAGGAACGGTTGCCGGAGACCCGGGTGCTGGTCATGACGGCCTTCGCGGCCGTCGAGACCGCCATCGAGGCGATGAAGCTGGGCGCGCTCGACTACCTCATCAAGCCCCTGGCCACCGACGAGCTGAAGCACCACGTCCGGCGAGCGCTCGCCGAGCTGACGCTCGCGCGCGAGGTCGAGGTGTTGAAGCGGGAGGTCCAGCGATCCGGTGGAGCGCAGCCGCTGCTGGGCGACGCCCCAGCCATGGTGGAGGTGCGGGCGCTGATCGGGCGTCTGGCCGCGGGCGACTCGACGGTGCTTGTCCGCGGCGAGACCGGGACCGGCAAGGAGCTGGTCGCCCGGGCCCTGCACGCGTCCGGGCCGCACCGGTCCGGCCCCTTTCTCGCGGTCAATTGCGGCGCCATACCGGAGTCGCTGTTGGAGCGCGAGCTGTTCGGGAACGAACGGGGGGCCTTCACGGGCGCCGACATGCTGCGGCCGGGGCTGCTGGAAGCCGCGGCCGACGGGACGCTCTTCCTGGACGAGATCGGCGAGATGCCGCCCGCCCTGCAGGTCAAGCTCCTGCGCGTGCTGGAAGGACATGAATTCCTGCGGCTGGGCGGGACCCGGCCGATCCGGGCGCGGGTGCGGTTCGTCGCCGCCACCAACCAGGACCTGCCGAAGGCCGTCGCTGAGCGCCGCTTCCGGCAGGACCTCTTCTACCGGCTCAACGTGATGGCGATCGACCTGCCACCGCTGCGGGACCGCGACGGGGACATCGCCCTCCTCTCGCGCCATTTCCTGGAGCGGGCGGCGGGATCCCGCGGGCGGCGGCTGACCGGGTTCTCCGCGGATGCGTTGGCCCGGCTGGCCGGGTACGCGTGGCCGGGAAATGTCCGCGAGCTGCGGAATGTCATCGACCGCGCGGCCCTGCTGGCCGCCGGTCCGGAGGTGACCGCGGCGGACCTGCGACTCGATGCCGGTGGGGCCGGCGCTGCCGGGCTCAAGCCGCTGCTGGCGATCCCATTCCAGGAAGCCAAGAAGCGGTTCGAGCGCGCGTACCTGGAGGCGGCGCTCAAGGCTGCCCACGGAAACATCTCCCGCGCCGCCGCCGCCACCGGCATCGAACGTTCCAACCTCAAGGACAAGCTCCGCACGCACAAATTAAAGTCCGACGAATCCTCCTAACAGATTCCGCCCCCTCTCCTGTTTCCCGGAAGGTCGTCTGCGGGGTAATCGCAAGCGCCGCCAGGGCGGCGAAGAGTTTCGCTGATTTGCCGTCCGCTGCGACGTCCCGTCTACGGGTCTACTCAAGTCGGTCAGGTGGGGGGTAGGGGTCCTAATGGTCAGCATTTCTACCCCACCGCCGAGGTACTTCTACCCCACCTCTCGATCAAGAAAGCATTGCCCATAATTGTTTCTCCCTGGCACCCTTCCTGCACTGTTCAATCCCACGCATGAGTCGAATGGGGAGTTCCTCGAGAGTCCAACGGGCAGCGGCCATCGCTTCCGTGGTATTCGCCGTCTGCTGGCTCTCATCTCCTGCGCATGGTCTTTCGTACACGGTGACGAAGTACCAGACACCTGCGAATCCAAAGTGCGGTGACCTCATCAATTATGCGCTCTTCATTACGAATAACGGTACGGAGACCATCACGTCACTCTGCGTCACTGATACAGTGACCCCACTGATGGTCGGCGCATCGGCCGATCAACCTCCCGGATTCGGTCCGCCTCTCGTCACCGGCATTGTCGGGACTGGATCCCGGTACGTCTGGTGCGGTGCCAGCCTCAGCCTGACCACTGGCAAGTGTTGGACATTCACGATCAGCGGAGCGATTCCGATTGTTTGTTTCCCGGTCGCCATTTCCAATACGGCAATGGTCAATGCGTCCGGCATCGTGACGTTCACGTCGGTCCTCTCCAACGAAGTGAATTTCCTTCTGACCCCTCCACCAACTTCTGTCGCCGTCTCCAATTCTGCGGTCCCGGGATCCACTCCGGTAGGGACGCCGGTCCGATATCGGATCGTAGTGTCAAACACCGGCGGCGCCACGATCACAAGCCTCACGCTCGTCGACACGATTTCTCCGGTCGTCACCGGCGCCACAGGCTTCGAACCGGGGGGTTTTGCAACTCCGGTGGTGACGTCGGTTGCTTCCGGCACACGCTATGTCTGGACCGCCTCGCCCGTTTCGCTGGCCCCGGGAGCTGCCTATACCTTTACCATCTCGGGCACCGTTGGCACGGCGACTGTCGGCTCCGTGGTCTCCAATACCGCCTGGGTCAGTGTCGCCTCGACGTGCGCCATTGTTCCGGCAAATTCCGGCGTCGTCTCGTTCACCGTGGTGCCGACGCCCCCTCCCGCGTACGGATCGGTGACCTTGACCGGCGGACCGGCCATCGTCGCGCCCGGAGATACCCTGACGCACACGATCGCATGGTCGGTAACAGCCGCAGGAGCGCTGAGCAGCGTTGTCATATTCGATACTCTGCCGGCTTACACACAATTCGTCGCTGGGACCGGAACTCCGGTGCCAGATCCGGGATGGGATCCTAGTGTTGGCCCCCCGTCCCAACTTCGCTGGACCATTCCCGGGCCTTTTGCCGCCACGGCCTCAGGAACGATCACCTACCAGACCAGCGTGGACTGGGGGAACGGCGAGGCGTTCGAGCCCGGCAGCGGCGATGTGGCCGCGCCGGACGGAACGCTGCTGACGAACCGGGCCGCACTCTCATGGGCTGGCGCGCCCGCCGGCGCCCAGCCGGGCGCCTCCAGCACACTCCTGGTTGATTGGTTTGACTTCACCAAGTCAGCGACCGGGGATGGCAGCGGTGAGCTGGTCTACACGGTCTCACTGCGTAATCGTTCGACACTTAAGACCTGGTGGAGCGTCAGCCTCTGGGACACGGTGCCGTCGAACATGACCGCGTGGGGCCCTGGACACGGGTTCGACGATCCCTGCCTCGGCTGGACCATGACCCCGAGCGGCTGCGCGCCGTATGCCCCCGGTCGTTCCGTTGCGGCCGGCCGGACCATCCTGCACTGGGCACTGGACCTCGCCCCGGGAGCCTCGACGACACTCGCTTGGCGGGCCGGGCTCCTGCCATCAGTTCTCTCGTGCACAACGGTCGATAACACGGCCGCGATCAAGGCCTCCGGCCGAACGTTCATCGTGGACGGGACCGGTTCCTCCGGTGTGCCCGCGCTCGCCATGTCCTCCACGCTCCTCTGTCCGGCGGCCCCACCTTCGGCTCCGGCTGCCGTCACGGCGACCGGCCGGCCGGAGCGCGTTGACCTGGAATGGCTCCCCGCTGTCGCGGGCACCTCACCGATCAATGGCTATGAGATATGGCGTGCGACCTGCAGCGGTTGTGCCGACAGCCTCTTGATCACGGTGGGCTCCACGGTGACCACCTATCAGGACGGAACGGGCATCGGCGCGATCTTCTGCTATCGCGTGCGGGCCGTTGATTCGCTGGGGTCTGCGGGGCCATTCGCCGGACCGGGATGCGCCGCCGCGGTCTCCCCCACGTGTACGGTGGTCAAGACCCAGACTCCGGCCTCGCCGGCCCCCGGAGAACTCACGACGTATCAGCTCGTCGTGGCGAATCCAAGCGATGTCCCGCTCTGGCTTCGACTCTATGACACGATCCCGGCAGAATTCGTGGTCACTTCATTCGACATTCCGGCGGGTCCCTTCACCTACAAGGGTTCGTATCCCTCTCCCGTCTCTGGAACGATCTATGAGTGGTTCAACGGGTACGGGGACGCGGGTGGGGTGTGGACCATGACCATTACCGGCTACGCCCCGGTCACGCCCGGAGCCTGGTGCAATCAGGCCCTTCTGAAGAAGGAGAATGGCCCCGGGCCCGGCGCGGAGGTTGGCATCGAACTGTCGAACATGGTGTGTTTTACGACGACGATCACCGGACCCGGAACTCCTCTGGCGCTAACCGCGCTCGGCGTGACTGGCGCAATCAATCTCCAGTGGGATCCCGCCACGCCAGGCACCTTTGCCATCAGTGCCTATGAAGTCTGGCGCGGAGCGTGCCCGGTCTGCACAATGTCGCTTTACGCGACCTCAACAGCCACCATGTTCGTGGACGCCGCGGTCATACCCAATCACTACTACGCCTATATGGTTCGGGCAGGGGATACTTGGGGCAACTTCGGTGGATTCAGTCAGACGGCAACGGCCGCGACGCCCCCGACTGCCTGTCCTGCACTGGCCCTGTCGGTGACGACCTTTGTTTCACCCGCGCAGCCGCTCATCGACCAGCCGATCACATTCACCATTGTGGTGACAAACACGGGAGCAGCCACCATCACATCGCTCACGATCGTGGATACGATCACCACGGACGACTATCTGATGCGGGGGCCGGCCAAGCCCGTGGGCCAGTACACCACCGACCAGCCGGCGCCATTCGGCTCACCGTGGATTGGAAACGGCGTCACGGCGTTTAATTGCGGTCCAGGCTCAACGGTGTTCGTGTGGTCGAGTGCCGTCACGCTACCCCCCGGGGCGACGATGACATTCACCATCACGGGCACGGTGCTGGAAGCGTACTCGCCCACGCCCTTCCCGACCCTGGGCGCCACGACCCCCGCCCCGCCGGGCTTCCCGGTCAATCCCATGGCCATTGCCAACATCGCCTCGGCGGTGGGAATGAATGCATGCTTCGCCACCGATTTCCAACAGGACGGCCCCGGCATGGGCTGTGCCGGCATGATCACGACGCTGGCGCCGGCCGGAACGTATCGCATCGCCGCGCCGCCAAGCCATTTCACCACCGAGGATTTCTGGGTGACGGTCGTCGTGCTGGATGTGGCGGGAACTACCCGGGCGGACTACTGCGGGACGACGTCCTTCACCTCCACGGATCCGCTGGCTCTCATCAACGGCGTGCCCATGGGATCGTTCACGTTCGCCTGGTCGAGCAGCCTGGCCTGCTCCTCGCCTCCTGACGAGGATGGCATCACCGGATTCTGGATCCGGCTCCCTTCGGCCCACTCGTCCGATTTCCTGAATCTCCGCGATGCCGGCACTCCGGTGACCCTCGGCGGACAATCCATCGCCCAGGGCATTCCCCTTGTGACGTGGGAAACAGCCACCCCGTCCGTCGCCAAGGCCGGGGACCTGGTGGAGTACCGAATCTCTTTCAGCAACGAGTCGAATGTGTCCGGCTGGTCCGTGATGATCACCACGAGCGACGGCTCGTTCTCGAACCGGGTCAAGACGGGCGCAATTCCGGGAGCGGTTTTCGTGACAGGCGGGGCGGGCGCGATCACCTCACTGTGGGCCAACTCGCTGGGCGGTCCATGGAATGCGACGGCGCCGACCGGGCAGACAGATCCCTTGTACCTCCGCTGGATCCTCGCGCATGTGGGCGGACACCAGAGCGGGTACATTCGGTACCAGGCGCAGGTCCTGCCGGGCCCGTGCCAGCTCCTGCCTGCTTCGTTCTCCGCAACGCTTTCATCGGGATTCCCCGACTTTGTCACCTATGGGCCGTTCACCGCCTCGGTGACCGGGTCCCAGTCCTGCCCGCCGGCGGCTCCGGCCACCCTCACCGCGATCGGATCAGCCCCCGGCATCACGCTGGGATGGTCTCCGGCCACCCCAGGCACGTACGCGATCAGCGCCTACGAGATCTGGCGCGGCACGTGCTCGACCTGCAGCCGGTCGATGGTGACGTCCGTCCCCGACCCCGGACTCGGGTATCTCGATGCCGGCGCCGTCCCCGGCCAGCGGTACTACTATGCGGTCCGCGCCGTGGATGTCATGAGTTCGACGGGAGGGTTCAGCCCGCCGGCCGACGCGGTCGTCCCCCAGGTCGCCCCGCCGGCGCCCATGTCGCTTACTGCAACCCCGGGGCCAGAATCGGTGGCCCTCAACTGGGATGAGGCCTACCCGTGCGGGTGCGTGATCTCGGCGTACGAGGTGTGGCGCGCGACGTGCGGTGGCTGCCCCAAGACGCTCCTCATCGTGGTCGGGCCGTCCGTCACGATCTATATCGACCTGTTCCTGAACGCCGGCCAGACGTACGAATACACCGTGCGCGGCATCAATACCGACGGCACCACGGGAGCATTCTCTCCTGACGGTACGGCGGTCGCAGGGGCGCCGGCGCTCACGATCAACCTCAGCAAGCAACTGCTGCCGGCGAACCCGGTGCAGGGCGGGCCCGCGGCGTACCGGCTGGTGGTGCGGAATACCGGGTCCATTCCGGTGGATACCCTGACGGTGTGGGACACCGTACCCAGCACCCTGACCGCGGTCACAGCCGCGGCGCCGCCGGCCTTCGGTGCGCCGGCCGTCGGCCAGGCCACGCCGTCGGGAACGCTCTACCGCTGGTCCGCATCCGGTCTCGGGCTGCCGCCGGGCGGGACGCTGACCTTCACGATCACCGGCACCGTCGGCTGGGTTGCCGCCCCGGGCACGTGGTGCAATGTCGCGTCGGCCGACGGCTCCAACGGGCCCGCCGCCGACCACGCCGACAGCAACAGTGCATGCTTCACGGAAACACCGGCGGCCGAATTGACTGCGAGCGCCGCCTGCTCCGCAACCCTGGTCGCCGTCGGCCAGTGGTGCACCATCACTCTCACCGTGACCAATACCGGGACCGGGCGGTGCCACGGCATCAGCGTGTCGTGCAGCGCGCTGCTGGGGTCCGGGGCGCTCGCCACGACGCTGTTCGAGCTGGTCAGCGCCCCGGCCATCTCCGCCACGGTCGCTCTGGACCCCGGGCAATCGCTCACCTGCGTGTGGACGTTCAGCTGTTCGGCAACCGCCGTCGTGTCATTCTCGTCCACGGCCACGGCGGTTGAAACCTGGTCCAGCCTGCCAATCGCCTGCCGACCGGGCGCGTGTTTCCTCACCGCAGCCTGTTCGGGAGCGCTCCAGGCCCGGCCGTCGTGCAGCCTGACGGTCGTCTCCGGCCGCTGCCACAAGGGGCACTGCTGCCACCTGCGCTGCCACGTCATCAACCTCG
The DNA here is from genome assembly GCA_964400385.1 of uncultured bacterium. GTDB lineage: Bacteria > Oederibacteriota > CAKKQC01 > CAKKQC01 > CAKKQC01 > CAYNUZ01. The sequence continues at coordinate 8,110 of CAYNUZ010000024.1, forward strand.
GCGAATACGCCTGCGATGCGGCCACGGCGACCCTCTACATCAGCGGGGATGTGTTCATCGTGACCAACCTGATCGGCCCGGTCCCGACCGGCCCGGTCCGGCTCGATCCGGGCGCGTCGACCGACCTGGACTGGACGCTGACGCCGTCTGCGGACGGCGACCTGTGCTTCACCGTCTCGGTCACCGGCGGCGGCCTCTTCAGCGCCGCGGTGTCGGGCGGCTCCACCCTGTGCGTCGGGGTGACCGATGCGCCTGCCTTTGTCCTCTCGAAGCAGGCGGTGGGCGGCGGCGCCGTCGGCGCACCGCTGACCTGGCGGCTGGTGCTGGACAACACCGGCGGCGTGACCTTCACCGACGTGACGGTGACGGACACGGTGGCCCCGGTCGCGGTCATCACCGGCAGCGCCCAGCCGGGCGGGTTTGCCGCCCCCGCCGTCGCATCGGTCCCGGGCAGCGGGACCCTCTATACCTGGGTCGGCACCGGCCTGGCCTTCCGGCCGGGGACGACGCTCACCTTCACCCTGACGGGCGCGGTCGGCACGGTCTGCGCGTCCACGGCCGTCGGCAATACCGCGTGGGCCGGTGCGGCGGACATCGGGGATCCGGACGGGGCGTTCTCGACCGCCTCCAACGGCGTCGGATTTGTGGTCGCGGCTCCCGTGCCGGACCTCGCCGTCCTCACCATCCAGGTGCCGGCGAACCCGGGAATCGGGGAGCCCGTGCAGTACCGGATCCTGGTGACCAACACCGGCGCGGCGACGCTCGACGCCCTGGCCGTCACGGACACCGTGTCGCCCCTGATCGTCTCCCAGGCTGCCACCTTCCCGGCGGGCATGGGGCAATCCGTCAGCGGCGTCGCCACCGGGACGCGCTACGTGTGGTCCGGTGCGGCGCTGAACTTCCAGCCGGGCACCAGCCTGACCATCACGGTGACCGGGGTGATCGGCACCGTCTGCGTACCGACCCCGCTCTCCAACACGGCGTTCGCCGACGGCGGTTCGGCCTGCGCCGGCATCACCCGCGGCGCCGCCGCGGTCGGGTCGGTCGTCCTTCCGGCGGCGACGGGTTTGACCCTCACCGACACGCAGGCCCCGGCCGCACCGGGGTCCGGCGCCGGGGTGACCTACACCCTGGTGGTCACCAATACCGGGGCCGCCACGCTGACGGGGGTGACGGTCACGGATACGGTGTCCCCGGCGGTGACCGGCGTGATCCCCACCACTCCCGCGGGCTTCAACGCCCCCGTCGTCACCAGCGTCGCCGGGACCGGGACCCGGTACGCCTGGACCGCCACGGCGCCGCTGCTTCCCGGCGCCTCGGCCACCTTCCAGCTCGCGGGCACCGCCGGTTCGGTCTGCGTCTCGACCCCGGTCGGGAACAACTCGTACGTTGCCGGGGCCGGAACCTGCACCGCCGTGTCGGCGGCCGGCGCGGCAGCCGGGTTCACGCTCGCCGGACCGGCCCTGGGTTATACCGCGGTCGTGGACCAGGCCCCGGCGACCCCGGTCGCCGGCGGGACCGTCACCTACCGGATCATCGTGACGAACACCGGCGCCGTGATGCTCACGGACCTCCTGGTCGTGGATACGCTCCCGGCGCTCGTGACCGGGATCACGAGCCGGCAGCCCGCGCCGTTCGGCGCCCCGGCCGTCGCGGCGGTGGCCGGCGGCTCCCGGTATGTGTGGACCGCCGGCGGCCTTGCGATCGGGCCGGGGATGAGCCTCACCTTCACGGTGGCCGGCACGGTGGCCGCCGTCACCGCGGACACCATGCTGGCGAATGCCGCGCAGGTCACGGCCGGGAACGGCTGCGCGTCGGTCCCGGTGGCCAGCAATGTGGTCGCGGCCTCGCTCAAGGCGCCCGTGTCACCGCCCGAACCGGTGGACGCCGGCAAGGTCAAGATCGTCGGCGGGATCCGGGGCTATATCAACCCGAAGAAGGGGGAGACGGCCACCATGCTGGTCCGGCCGACCGGCCCGGGCGAGATCCATATCCGGATCTACGACCAGGATGGCGTGCTGATCTGGCAGGTGACACAATCAACATCCGGTGGACATGCCGACGTGGTGCAGTGGCGGGGGGTGGACAGCGCGGGCGCCCAGGTGCCACCCGGCCTCTATCCGATCATCATCGAAGCGCCGGGTATCCGGTACCGGGACACGCTGGTCGTGGTCCGCTGACCACGTGACACCGGGCCGAACGGCCTGTCCCGTCCTGGCCGCGGTCCTCCTGCTCGCCTTCTCCCGGAACGGTGTCGCCTTCGGAACCGGGGCCCTGCTCCGCACCGAATCCCCCCGCTCGCTAGCGCTGGGCGGGTCGGGCACCGCGCTCGAGTTCGATCCCTCCCTGGTCCTGTTGAATCCGGCCGCGGCGGCGCGCGTACCGCGGCGCTCCCTCGCGATGGCCGGCCGGACCGGCTGGCTGGGCGGGGTGTCGGGCTCCCTGATCGGCGTCCAGCCGGTGGGGACGGGGGCCGCCTCCACCGGCGTCGTGTACGCCAATGCGGGGCAGGTCACCTTGAATGCCAGCGACGGCACCTCCCGCCAGGTCACCGCGGGTTCGGACCTGGCGGCCTTCGCGGGATTCTCCGGGCTGGTCTCGCCCCGGCTGGCCCTGGGCGCCACCGCGCTGGCGTACCGGAGCGTGCTGGCCGACGAGGTGGCGACCAGCGGGGTGCTGGTCGATGTCGGCGCGCAGTTTCAGGTCTCCTCCCACCTCAAGACCGGCGCGTCGGTGCGCCGGCTCGGCATGGGACCCCGGTACGCGGACGAACGGCTGGCGCCCCCGGGGTCGGTCCGGGCCGGCCTCACCTACGGCCTCCCCCTGGTCGACCTCGTGCCCGACGTCTTCGGCCCCGGGGACCTGCTGGTGGCGGTGGGCGACCTCGAGCACCGGGTCACGGACGGGGTCAACGTCCTGCATGCCGGGGCGGAATACTGGTGGCACGGGCTGGTGATCGTGCGGGGCGGGGGCCGGAAGGCGACCCGGGACGCCCTCGGCAACCTGACCGCGGGCGCCGGGGTGCGGGCGACCCTGGGTGAAGCCTGGCCGGTGCGCGAACTGAGGATCGACGTCGCCATCCGGTTCCTGAACGAGGGCTTCGACGCCCCCCGGCAGTTCAGCCTGACGATGATGTTCTGAAGAAGACTATTTGTTGCGGGACGCGGCGACCTGGGCGCGGATCGCGAGGCTGGAGACCATCACGTTGACGGTGCCGAGATCCCGGTTGGCGGTCTCGGTCAGCTCTGCCACCCGCCCGGTCCACCGCTGCCGGTCCACCGTCGGGGACGCGAGGTCGTTCGCCGGCCTGCCGTAGGCGGCCTCGAACCCCTGCCGCAGCGCGGCCGCGTTCTCCGGCCCGACGCTGTCGAACAGGACCGCCTCGAGCCGGTGCCGGTAGAAGAGCCAGAGGATCCGGTTGATCCGCACCGCGCCGATCGTCTGGGGATCGGAAGGCCGGGATATCAGGGCGAAATCGCTCGAGGCATTCACCAGGACCGCGCCGAAGAAGTACGACGAGGACTGGTCCGCGCCGAACGGGACGCCGCGGAACCCGTTTTCGTTGTCCAGCACCGTCGTGGACGGCGGCGGCGGGGCCGGGGGCGGGGGCGGCGCGGAGTCGTGGCTGGCCGTGGCACTTTGCGGAGCCGGCTTCTTCTTGCTGAAGGCCTTCTGGAGCTTGCTCTTGGCCGCGGCCTCGCCCGCCGCCAGCACGAGCACCGCGCACAGGGCGGCCACGCTCGTCTTCATGCGGAGGCCCCCCTGGCCTTCAGGTACTGGCGGTAGATCTCCTCGAACGTCCGGACGTCCACGGCGGCGTCGGAGGCCGGCGACCGGAAGGGCGCGCCCGACATCACGCAGTCCGCGAAGTGGCGCATCTCCTCCTTGTACGACCAGGCCCAGAGCGGCTCGGGCAGGTGCACCGTCTCGGTCCGGCCCTCCTTCCCCGCGCGGTAGACCTCCACCGAGGCCGGCACCCCGCGCAGCAGCAGCGGCGGCGCCGCGGTGCGGACCCAGCCGTGCTGGAAGTAGACCTGCGTGTGCTCGTCCCACCCGTGGTAGTCCACCCAGCCCGACTCGATGATGGTCCGGGTCCCCGCGACGTCGAGAATGACGACGCCCGCATACCCCTTCGCATGGTCCAGGTCCACGTGCCGGACCGTGCACCGGTCTCCCGCGTCGAGCAGCCAGCGCACCAGGTTGACGTTGTGGGTGTACTGCTGGAGGTACCCGACGTAGTTGTCGTAGGCGGCCGCGGGCATCCAGTCCGGCTTGAGGTCCGGCACCGGCGGGACCGGCTCGTCGCTGCCGATGTACGGGGTGTCGAGGCCCCCGATCCAGTCGCCGCAGAACCCGTGCTGGCGGACGTACGTGACGGGCCCCATCTCCCCGGTCTTCCGGTACCCGTCGATCAGCGCCTTCACCTTCATATTGCCCGCGTCGTACCGCTTCATGTACCCGACCATCAGCCGCTTGCCCGAGGTCTTCTCGGCCGCGAGGATCCGGTCGGCCTGCGCGACGGAGACCGCCATCGGCTTCTCCATGAAGACGTCCTTGCCGGCGAGCAGGATCTCCCGCGCCAGCTCGCCCTGCCCGGCGAAGTGGCCGGAGAGGGCGACGGCTTCGACGCTTGAGTCCTTCGCGAGCGCCAGGTGGTCCGCGTGGAGTCTCGGGATGCGGAACCGCTCCTGCACCTGCTGCGCGAGTTTCGGCCGCACCTCGGCCAGCGCCACCAGCTCGATATTCTCGAGGTTGACGAGGTTGGGCAGGTGCACCCGCTGCGCGAGGTACCCCGCCCCGACGTATCCGAGCTTCAGCTTTGCCATGTGCGGGCCATCATATCAACGACCTGAAAAGCCGTTCTAAGGTGCCCAATTGGCACCTTGGAATACCAGCCTGATCGCGCAGGTTGCGATTGATATCTATCGGCGCGCCAGCGAGAGGGCCAGGGCGGCGGCGGCGGCGTAGGTCCGCCGCAGCGTCCGCTCGACCATTCCCGCATCGGGGCCCAGCGGCGTGGACCCCAGCCGCCGGAGCGTCCCGCCGGGCACGGCCGCGGGGACGATCTCCACCTTGAACCCGGCCAGGTCCCCGCCGTTCCAGAACTGCGCCGGGTCCGCCGGTGGCGCCTTGGGGCGCGGTGCCTTCCGGATCACCGCCTTCCGGGCGCGTCGGACCAGCTTCCGCGGCCGCCGGGCCTGACGGCTCCGCGTCCGTCCGCCACGGGCGGCGGGGCGGGTCCGCCGGCTGCGCTTCACGATTCGTCGGCCACGGCGTCGGGGCCCAGCGTGAAGACCGACTTGAGCTGGGCGTTCGACAGCTCGGTGATCCACGTCTCCCCGGTCCCGATGATCCGGGACGCCAGCTTCTTCTTGGACTCGAGCAGCGCGTCGATCCGGTCCTCGAGCGTGCCCTGGCAGACCAGCGTGTGCACGTGCACGGCCCGGGCCTGGCCGATCCGGTGCGCGCGGTCGGTGGCCTGGGCCTCCACGGCCGGGTTCCACCACCGGTCGAAATGCACCACGTGGCTCGCCGCGGTCAGGTTCAGCCCCGTGCCGCCGGCCTTGAGCGAGAGCAGGAACACCGCCGCCTTCGTCGCGGGGTCCTGGAACCGGTCGATCATCGCCTCACGCTCGCGCCGCGGCGTGCCGCCGTGCAGGAAGAGGATCTCCACGCCCAGCCGCTCGGCCAGCCGCCGGCGCAGCAGCGTCCCCATCTCGGCGTACTGGGTGAAGACCAGCGCCTTCTGGCCCTCCTCCATGATCTCCTCGAGGAGCTCTTCGAGCCGGGCCAGCTTGCCTGAACGTTTCGGCAGTCCGCGGCGGTCCTTCAGGACGAGCGTGGGATGGTCGCAGACCTGCTTCAGCCGCGTGAGCGTCGCGAGGACCAGCCCCTTGCGCTGGATCCCCCGGGCCTGCTCGATCCTCCCGAGCATCGCCCGGACCACGCCCGCGTACAGGTTCCCCTGCTCGCGCGTCAGCCGGCACATCTCCCGGGTCTCGATCTTCGGCGGCAGCTCGGGCACCAGGCCCGGATCGGTCTTCATGCGCCGCAGGATGAACGGGACGACCAGCCGGCGCAGCCGCTCCGCGTGCGCCGCGGAGTGCCACCGCTCAATCGGGATCGCGTAGCCCCGGCGGAAGCCCTCCAGCGTCCCGAGGTACCCGGGGCTCAGGAACTCGAAGATCGACCAGAGCTCGGTCAGGTGGTTCTCGACCGGCGTGCCGGTGAGCCCCAGCCGGTGCCGCGCCTGCAGCGACCAGGCCACCCGGGTCTGGCGCGCGTCCGGGTTCTTGATGTTCTGCACCTCGTCCAGCACCACGGTGTCCCAGCGCACGGGCCGCAGCAGGTCCTGGTCGCGCTGGAGCAGCGCGTAGCTGGTGACCAGGAGGTCGCAGCGGGACAGGGCGTTGGCGAAATGCCGGCCGCGCGCCCGGTCGGGCCCGTCGTGCACCCGGATCCGCAGGGTGGGCGTGAACCGGGCCGCCTCCCGCGCCCACGTCCCGATCACGGACGTGGGACAGACCAGCAGCGAGGGACCCGCCCGGCCCGGGTCGGCGTGCCGCAGCAGCAGCGCGAGGGTCTGGACCGTCTTGCCCAGTCCCATGTCGTCGGCCAGGCACGCGTGCATCCCGTGGCGGCGGAAGAAGTCCAGCCAGGCCAGCCCGCGCGACTGGTACGGCCGCAGCGTCCCGTGGAACTGCGCGGGCACCGGGACCGGCTCGAGCCGCTGCGTCCCCTTGAGCGAGTCGAGGAGCTGCCGGATCCACCCCTCGGACTCGATGTCGAGGACCGCGAGCTTGCCCGGCGCCTCCCCGCCGAGCCCGCGCCCCAGCGCCTCCCCGAGCGTGAGCGAGATGCGGCGGCGGTCGAGCAGGACGCGGGCCGCCTCGACGTCCTCGGTCCGGAACTCCACCCACCGGCCCCGGATCTGGACCAGCGGCTGCTTGAGCTGGACCAGCCGGAGCAGCTCGGATTCCGTAAGCTCCGCCCCGCCCAGCGCGAGCTTGAGGTCGAGGTGCACCAGCGCATCCAGGCCCGCGGCGCCGGACGAGGCCGGGACGGGCCGGATCACCCCGCTGGTGGCCAGCCGGGTCCCGGTCGCGCCCCACCAGTCCGGCGTCAGCACGGGGACCCCGCCCTCGGCCAGGAGCGGCCCCGCCTCCGCCAGGAACCGGTGCGCCTCCTCCACGTTGAGCCAGACGAACTCGGGCCGGCGGGCCTGCAGCGCCTCGGCAATGGGGGGGAACAGCCGGCCGGCCCGGGTCAGGTCGGCCCGCAGCCGCTCCTCCGCCTTCGGCTGGAGGCTCGGGGCGCCCGGCGCCCGGGCGTCCCACAGCGTCGTGGTCGGCAGCAGGGCCGCGGGCTCCTGCGCGGGGCGGAGGAGGAACCGCAGGGTCCACCGGCGCAGGTCCTCCGGCTGCGGAACCTCGAGCCGGAACGCCGTGCGCGGGGCGTCCGCGGCCGGCTCGGCCAGGAGCGGGGCGACCCACCGCTCGACCATATGCGCCAGCGATTTGGCCTCGCCGGAGGCGGCCGGGCCCGGCTGGGTCCCGAGCGAGGACAGCCAGCGCTGCGCCGGCCGCTGTGAAGCCGCCGGCGCGACGGCCTCGTTCGGCTCGGCGGGGATGTGGACCGCACGGACCAGGCCGTCCACGCCCGCCCGCAGGAAATTCCGGACCAGCGCAGGGCGTGGTGACCGCGTGCCGTGGACGGCCCGGCACGCCTCCGGCATCGCCCGGGCCAGCCCCCCGACGCGCTCCAGGACCCCCGGCGCCGAATACACCGGCTCCCAGCGGCCCACGAGTCCGCGCTTCCCCGCGTACGCCGCCGTGGCCACGTACCGCTCGCGCGCGACGAGTTCCAGCACCAGTTTCGCGGCCTCCGAGTACCACGCCAGGTCCGCCCCCACCGCGGAGGCAGCCGGCTCGCTCCCGCGGGTCGGAAGGGCGACGAGCCACCCGATGGCCGCCCCCGCGGGAAACCGGATGCCCGGCACCCGCCACCGGCCCAGGCGCAGCGGCCCGGGCCGCCGGACGTCCGGGCCGCCACGGGAAGGCACGGGCCCGCGCCCCCCCTTCGGCACCTGGAGGACCTCGAGCGCATCCAGGATCCCGGGCGCCGGCTCCGTCACCGCGGGGACACCCGGCAGGAGGGCGGCGAGCGCGGCGCGCACCTCGGCGGGTGTCGCCGCCTGCGGATGAACGCCCGCGCGGGCCCGGGGCTTGCCGTCGTGCTCCCCCCAGACATGGAGCGCGTCCGGCTCCCGCCACGCGGCGTGCAGGATCATCACGGCGTCGAGGTTAGCACAATGCCGTGCGGATTTAGAGGCCGGCGGCCAGCACGCGGCGGAAGGATTCGAGCCGGGCGGGATCCACCTGCTCCCAGGCCGTCGTCTCGGCCCCCTCGGCATCGAGCTTCCCCATCCGCTTCTGGGCGCCCAGCGCCGCGCGGACCAGCCCCGCCAGCCGGGACCGGGTGGGGTCGTCGCGGAACAGGTCGTGCCGCGCGGCGTACAGCCGGAGGTACTCCACGTCCTGCTCGGCCCGCCGGTACGCCTTGAGCCGGAGCGACGCGCACGGCCCGGCCAGCCCGGCCGGGCGGCCGTCGTACAGCACGCTGGTCGTCGCGAAGGCGTCCCACTGGTCCGGGGTGCCCAGGACCAGCCACGGCACGTAGCCGTCCACGCCGCGCGTCCAGAGGTCCAGCGCGGTGATGGACAGCATCAGGTCGCTGTCCCCCGCCCCGGGCGAATCCCCGTAGGTCCAGAGCACCTGGCCGTACCGGTCGCGCCAGTCCTGGAGCAGCCGCTGCGAGGCCTCGAGCCCCCCCGACACCTGCACGTCCAGCACCCGGTCCAGGGTGTCCCGGCTCCACTCGGGCTGGGAGACGTCGGCCCGGAAGACGAGGTGCGAACGGTCGCCCCGGGTCGCCTCCCGCAAGAGGCGGCCGAAGTACCGCAGCGCCAGGAAATCATCCGCGTTGACCGGCTCGTCCAGCAGCCAGAAGCTGACGCCCTGCCCCCACGCCTTCCGCTGCGGGTCATACATCTTGTAGAAGTACTTGTCGTTCAGGTAGACCTGGAACGTCGTCGGCCAGCCCCGGGCCCTGACGTGGTCCAGGTAGTCCCGCGCCACCGCGATCCACTGGTCGCGGTACGCGGCGCTGAACCCATCCTCGATGGGGCCGGCGACCTTCCAGTGGTCCTCCCACCGGACCTTGTTCCAGCGGTACCCCGCCGCCATGGGCGTGGGGTAGTGTTCGCACAGCGCGAGGTAGAAATGGTCCAGCGCGGCGTGCGGCCGCGACGTGCCGGCGAACGCCGACCCGTCGAAGAGCGGGCCGAACCGCCGGTCCCACGCCGTCCAGTCCCTGACCCGCATCGCGGCGCCGGCCCCGGTCACCGCGGGGACGCAGCCATCCTCATAGTTGCCGGAGTGGCTGTAGTGCAGGATCGCCAGGGTCGTGCGGTGTTCGTGCGCGAGCACATAGGCCGCGCGCTCCGCGTCCAGGAAGGCCGTCGTGCCGTACCGGCCGTACGCGTATCCCGGCGAGCCGTAGGCATTCATGGACCAGGTGAAATGGGCCTCCTCCGGCAGCGTGGACACGCCCACCGCCAGCCGCACCGGGACATAGACCGGGGGCGCGCCCTGCAGCTCCACCGCGAGCTTGCCGGCGTACTCGCCCGCCGGAACCTCGCGGGGGACGAACAGCTCCGCGTGGATCGCCTGCGCCCCCTGGCCCGGCACGGGGTGCCGGGGATCCGGCACCGGGATCGGCGCGCCGCCGGCAAGCGGCACCAGCGGGTCGCCAACCCAGCCGCCGTGGCCGTCGGGGATGGCGACCACCCGCGCGAGGTGGATGGCCTCCGCCGGAAGGCGCGTCCCCGGCGCGACCTCCAACTGCAGCGGGCCGGGCCGGACGACCCAGGTTCGCGGCGCCCCGGGCGGGGCGGCCAGGACCAGCTCGAACCCCATCCACTCCCCGCGCCGCCCGGACAGCTGCCCCCTTCGGTCCCTGCCGCGCCCGTAAAGTTCACCGGCCACTGCCCCCAGTCCCTCGATATCTCGGTCCCCGAGAACACCTACCGGACCCTCGAGCACGAGCTCCAGGTCAGGACGCCGCCCGACGTGGTCGGGCTCTCGGTCCTCACCTTCAACATGCTCGACGCGCGCATGACGGCGAAGCTCGTCCGCGAGCGGTTCCCGAAGGCGAAGATCGTCGCGGGCGGCCACCACGCCACGC
>CAYNUZ010000025.1:0-18209 GCA_964400385.1 uncultured bacterium
GATCACGCCCACGGCCAGCCCGAGCGCCGCGAGGCCCGCCTCGCCGCCGATCGCGCCGAACGCCCCGGAGGCCGCCATGGCCGTCCTGGACATCCACAGTCCCGTGCCCAGCGCGAGGAGCAGGGACGCCGCCAGGGCCTGGGTGGCGTGCCGCCGCGGCCCCGCCCACCGGCGCCGCCCCTCAACCAGCTCATGCAGGCCGAGCGACCCGAGGGTCGCCACGGCAAATCCGGTGAGGAGCGTCAGGCGGTGGTTCGGCAGCCCGGAAAATCCGGGGACCGCGGCCAGGAGCCAGGGAAACGGGGGGATGCGGTACGCACAGGCGAACGAGGCGATCCCCAGCCCGGCCAACCCCGTGGCCACCCGCCCCCGCGGACCCCGGAACCTGGCCCACGGGAGCAGGAGCCAGACCGGCCCGCCGACGCTCACGCTGATCTCGAAGATATTCGATCCATAGAACCGGTCCCACCCGGTCCCCTGATCCACCGTGCCGAACCAGCCCGGAACCAGCCAGGTCCAGAGCGCGACCAGCCGGTGGGCCGAGAGGATCCCGCCGCTGGCGGAACGGTAATGCTGGATCGAGCTGGCCTGGAGGTATTCCGAGAACGGGAGCCAGAGCACGCCGGACAGCAGCGCGCCGACGGCGAGCCCGCATGCGACACGCCCCCACACGCGGGCCCGCTCCCCGGGCGCCGGGCGCCATGCCGCATACGCCACCGCCGCCCCGGTCACATACACGCTCATCTGCGGATGGCCGGCCAGGCACTGGGCCCCGGCGGCCAGGCCGACCCAGCCGGCATCCCGCCAGGCCCCCGACCGGCACAGGCGCTCGACCGCCGCCAGCTGCCACGGCAGGATCGCCACGGCCCCGCCGAGCGGCCAGCACGCCCAGGCCGACATGAATCCCCCGAACCCGAAACTGACGGCGCCGAAGAATGCGGCGGCAGGCCCGGCGCCGAGCAGGAGCAGCCATGCCCAGGTGCCCCAGGCCGCGCAGAGGGACTTCAGGAGGGCCGACACGGCAAGCGCCCGCCGCGCGGGGACCAGGTAGGTGGGGAGGGTGAACGGCGAAAGGACCGCCGTCTGGGGATTCGAGAAGAACGGGGCCCCGCACAGGGACAGGGGGTTCCAGAGGGGAAACCGTCCCGCCGCGAGTTCGCGGTGGACGAAGGCGGTCCACGGCTCGAACATCAGCGCCGGGTCGGAAAAGACGAGCCGGGCGGGAGCGGCTCCCCGTCCACCGGCCGCCCACGGGGCCGCCCCCGCGAGCATGGTGCAACCGGAGACGATCCTCCCGGGGAGGAGGCCCCGGCCGTAGAGCAGAAAACTGCCCGCAGCCAGCGCCCAGAATTGCCATGGCGCCCGCAGGCGGATGTTCATGGAATCACCAAGCCATGGGCAATGCAGGATTCGAACCTGCGACTTCCATCGTGTGAGGATGGCACTCTCACCACTGAGTTAATTGCCCGGACCGACATTGTATCAAGCGGGGGGCTTGTTCAGCTGGTCCTTCCAGCTCAGGGTGCGGGCCTTCGCCTGGGCGTCCTCGGCCTCCTTGATCTTCCCCTGCTTCTGGAGCAGCATCGAGAGCGTCGCCCATGAGAGGGTTTCCTGCGGCGCGACCTCGGTCAGCCGGGTGGCCCAGCGGACCGCGCCCTCGCTGTCCCCCTTCTGCCCGTGCGCCATCGCCAGGCCGCGGAGCGCCTCGCGGTCGGCGGCGTCCTCCGCCAGCGCCTGCCCGAAGGCCGTGATCGCATCGTCAAAGCGGCCCTGCACGAACGCCTGGAGCGCCAGCGTACGCGCCGCCTTGCCCGCCTCGCTCATGGCGCCTTCCCGGATCCGCCGAGCAGGCGGAGATGGACCCACCACTCGTCGCGGCCGTCGAGGACCGCATGCCGGGTGGTGATCTCGACGTCGCCCGCGTCGAACCCCTTGCGGGGCACGAGCCGGGACCGGACGCGCTTCAGCTCGCGTCCGGCCTGCACCGCCTCGGTGATGGCGCGCAGCGACGGGCACTCCGGATCGAGGAAGGAGGAAAGCGGCCGGCCCGTGAGCTGGACGCCGCGATGGCCCAGCAGGAGCTCCCCGGTGGTGTTCGCGCCGTTCACCCGCAGCTCCGGGTCCAGCTGCAGGAACGGCTCCCCGCTGACCGCCGACAGGAAGTTCCGGAGCGCATCCAGCCGCTCCGTGAACGGACGGAGGCTCTCCATGGTGGCGCGTTCCACGTGGAGGTCGGCCCGGGCACCGCGGAGCAGCCAGGCCAGCACGGCCGCGGCCGCCAGCGAGCCGGCGGCCAGCGCGGTCAGGATGTGGTGAGGAATCCCCGGAGCTGCACGCTCCGCACCGGGTGGCGGAGCTTGCGCAGCGCCTTCGCCTCGATCTGCCGGATGCGCTCCCGCGTCACCTTGAAGATGGCGCCGACCTCCTCGAGGGTGTGCGGGCGGGCGTAGCTGCCCAGCCCGAACCGGAGCTTGAGCACCTCGGCCTCGCGGTCCTTGAGGGAGTTGAGGACCTGCCCGACCTGCTCGCGCAGGACCATGGACGCGGCCGCCTCCTGCGGGGAGACGACCTCCTTGTCCTCGATGAAGTCGCCCAGGTTGGCGTCCTTCTCGTCCCCGATGGGGGTCTCGAGCGAGATGGGTTCCTGGGCGATCTTGAGGATCTGCCGGACCTTCTCGGGCGTCGTGTCCATCTTCTTGGCCACTTCCTCGGGGCTCGGGTCGCGCCCCAGCGCCTGCACCAGCTCCCGGGACGTCTTGATCATCTTGTTGATGGTCTCGATCATGTGCACCGGCACCCGGATGGTGCGCGCCTGGTCGGCGATCGCCCGCGTGATCGCCTGCCGGATCCACCACGTGGCGTACGTCGAGAACTTGAACCCGCGGCCGACCTCGAACTTCTCGGCGGCGCGCATCAGCCCGATGTTGCCCTCCTGGATCAGGTCCAGGAACGACATGCCGCGGTTCGCGTACTTCTTGGCGATGGACACCACCAGCCGCAGGTTGGCCTCGACGAGCTTCTTGCGGGAATCCAGCGAGGCGGCCTCCCCGGCCTGGAGCTCCGCCACCAGCGCCTCGAGCGCGGCGGCCGGCATCCGGGCCTCGGCCTCGATGTCGCGCAGCCCCTTGCGGCACTCCCCGATCTCCCGGGTCTTCTCCTGGAGGTACTCGGCCGAGAAGTGGCCGTTGCGGCCCACCCGGACCTTCTTCGCGGGCCGGCCGTCCGCCCGGACGCTCATGGCCGCGGAGGTGCGCGCCGCGTCCCGGACCTCCTCCAGCGTGAGGCCGGTGTGCAGCTCGATCTGCTTCAGCCGGTCGTGGAGGCGGCGCGACTCGGCCGCGGCCTCCTTGATCTTGAGGATCAGGCGCGCGCGCTCCCGCTGGCTGATCCGCAGGGAACGCAGCTCGGCGATGATCCGGACCCGGAGGCGGTCCGCAGGACTCGGGCGGGGATGGGCACTCACGCCGGGCATCTCACTCCTTCCAGCGATCCGCCCCGCGCCATGCGCGGGGGGTTCACGACTTGTCGCCTCGCGCCTTCTTCCAGCGCTCGTAATGGTGCGCGAGCCAGTCCAGCGCGGCCTTGTTGCCGCCGATATCCTGGCCGGCCTTCTCGCTCTCGAGCCACTTGTGGCGCTCGATCTCGCGCAGGATGTCCTGCACCCGCTTCACGAAGTGCTTGTCCTGGTCCGTGTGCACGTGGGCCCCCGTCATTTGGTTGAAAACTCTATCGCGAAGGAGCCCTCCGGTCAACCCGGGCGGCGCCCCGACACCCCTGTTGGACGTCATAACCCCGGGATCCGGCGCCCGGTTCCGCGGACCCGCCCCCCCCGGGGGGGCGTCAGCCGTTCTTGTAGGACCGCATCTCGCGGTCGGCTTCCTTCTTCTTGATGGTTTCCCGGTGGTCGCCCTTGGTGCGCTTCCTGGCCACCGCCATCTCGACCTTGGCCCAGCCCCGCTCGTTGAAGTAGAGCCGCAGGGGCACCATGGTGGTCCCCTTCTTGGCCACCGTGCCGATCAGCCGGTCCAGCTCCGCCCGGTGGACCAGGAGCTTGCGCTTGCGCCCGGGCGGCAGCCGGTACGGGGAGGCCTGGTACTCGTTGATGTGGAGCTGGCAGAGCCAGAGCTGCATGTTGTCGATCTGGCCGTACGCCTCGACCAGGTCCACCCGGCCCAGCCGCAGGGACTTCACCTCCGACCCCGCCAGCTCGATCCCCGCCTCGAACCGGTCCAGGATCACATAGTCGTGCCACGCCCGGCGGTTGGTGGCGATCGGCCGCTCCTGCGGCTTCTTGTCGTCCTTGGCCATCAGCCGGTGCCGTTGGCCAGCGCGAGATCGAGGTGGTCCTCAACGAGGTCCACCCGCATCACGACCACCCGGATCTTGTCACCGATCTTGAACGTGTGGCCGCTCCGCTGGCCGCGCAGCGAGGAGCCGTCCTCGGCCACCCAGTACCGGTCGTTGCCGAACTCCTCCATCCGGATGAGGCCGTCAATCCCAAGGTTGTCCAGCGCGATGAAGGCCCCGAACCGCTCGATGCGCGCGATGGTGCCCTGGAACGTCTGGCCCACCCGCTTGCTCATGTACCGCAGCCCCATCTTCTTGACGCACGCCCATTCGGCCTCCTGGGCGCGGCGCTCCAGCAGCGAGGTCTGGCGCGCGATCTCACCCAGGTGCCGCAGGGTGTACCGGTGGCCCGGGCCGGACCGGCTCGTGAGGCGGTGGACGACCAGGTCTGCATACCGCCGGATCGGCGAGGTGAAGTGCGCGTAGTCCTGGAGCGCCAGCCCGAAGTGGCCCACGTTGTCCTCGGAGTACACCGCGAGCCGGAGCGCCTGGAGGACCTTCTTCGAGACCACGTATTCCTCCGGCGTCCCCTTGAACCGGGTCAGGAGGTTCTGGAAGTCCTTGGGGTGGAGGTCGCGGCTCTTCGACCCCCGCCGCAGCTTGATGCCCATGCCCTTGAGGAACTCCTCCAGCTCGGCCACGTCGTCCATCTCGGGGGGCTCGTGGATGCGCCACACCCCGAGCCCGGCCCGGGTCAGCATCTGGCCCACGAACTGGTTGGCGGCGATCATGAACTCCTCGACCAGCCAGTGCGAGGGGTCGCCGATCCGCTGGCGCATCTCGACCGGCTCCCCCTTGGCATCGTGGATGACCTTGGTCTCCGGGAAGTTGAAGTCCAGGCTCCCCTCCTCGAACCGGTTCTTCCGGAGGATCGCCGAGTGCGCGTGCATGGCGTGCAGGAGGGAGGCGTACCGGTGCCGGCTGGCCTTGTCCTGCATGATGACCCAGGCCTCCTCGTAGCTGAGCGAGACCGTGGGCCGGATGACGCTGTGGACCATTTCGCCGCCCACCACGTTGCCGTGGGCGTCGTAATCAATGAAGGCCGTGCGGGCCAGCCGGTCCTGCCCCTCCATCAGGCTGCAGAGGTCCGCCGAGAGGCGCGGCGGGAGCATCGGCAGCACCCGGTCGGTGAGGTAGACGGAGACCCCGCGCGCCCGGGCCTCCTCGTCGAGGGGCTGGCCGGGCCGGACGTACCAGGAGACGTCCGCGATGTGGACCCCCAGCCGGCCCCCGCCGCCCGGGGCCGCCTGCCAGGAGACCGCGTCGTCGTGGTCCTTGGCGTCGGCCGGGTCGATGACGACGACCGGCAGGTCCCGGAGGTCCACCCGGTCGGCGAGGACCTCCTTCGGGATGCGGTCGGGGTAGTCGTCGGCCTCGCGGAGCACGGCCGCCGGGAAGTCGCGGGGCAGGTCCCGCTCGTAGATGAGCTGCTCGATCACTGCCCGGGGCGCGTCCGGGTCATTCCAGACCGAGATCACCTTGCCGGTGATGATGTTGGGGTTCTTCCCCAGCTCGACGGCCACCACCGCACCCTCCCGGATCTTGGGGTCGGCCGGGACCTCGATGGGCGGGATGAACTCGCGGTCCTTGGGGACGACGTACGCGCGCTTCCCCGTGTACTGGTACCGGCCCACCAGCGTGGAGCGGCCCCGCTCCAGCACGTCCACGATGTCCGCCACCAGGATGGCGCGGCCCTTGCGCCCGTGCCGCCCGGCCCAGGAGGGGCGGGAAAGCTCCACCTTGACCCGGTCGCCCGGGAACGCGATCAACCCCTGCCCGCCGTTGATCTCGTACTCGTTGCCCTGGTCGTCGGCCACGACGACCTTCTTGAACCGGCCGCGGGTGATCCGCAGCACGCCCGTGAACGATTGCCTCATGAATTTATCCTGGCGCTGCGCGCGCCGGCGTGCGGTTCAGGCCGCAGCGATCTTGGCGATGAGGTCGCCGACGGCGGCGGTCCCCATGCCCATCTTGCCGGCGGAGAGGCTCTTGATCTTCCCCTCCGAGAGGGCCGCGATCACGGCCCGCTCGATCCGCTCGGCGCCCTTCGTCTCGCCGAGCTGGGTGAGCATCATGGCGCCCGAGAGGATCGCCGCCAGCGGATTGATGACGTCCTTGTTCGTGTACTTGGGCGCGCTGCCGCCGATCGGCTCGAACATCGAGACGCCGCCCTCATCCGGGTTCAGGTTGCCGCCCGCGGCGATGCCCATCCCGCCCTGGATCTGGGCGCCGAGGTCCGTGATGATGTCGCCGAACAGGTTCTCGGTGACGATGACGTCGAAGAACTCCGGGTTCTTCACCATCCACATCGTCGTGGCGTCCACGTGCGCGTAGTCCCGGGTCACGCTCGGGTACTTCGCCCCCATCTCCTCGAAGGCCCGCATCCACAGGTCGCCCGTGTAGGTCAGCACGTTGGTCTTGTGGCAGAGGGTCAGCTTCTTCCGCTTGCGCTTCGCGGTCAGTTCGAAGGCGAACTTGAGGCACCGGTCCACCTGGAACCGGGTGTACTTCATGACCTGGATCGCGGTCTCCGTCGGCATGCCCTTGTTCTCGGTCCCGCCGATGCCCGTGTAGATCGAGCCGGAGTTCTCGCGGATCACCACGAAATCGATGTCCTCCGGCTTCTTGTTGGCCAGCGGGCACTCGACGCCGGGGAACAGCTTGACCGGCCGCAGGTTGATGTACTGGTCGAGGCTGAACCGCATCTTGAGGAGGATGCCCAGCTCCAGGATCCCCGGCTTCACGTCCGGGTGCCCGATCGCGCCCAGGTAGATGGCCTGGTACTTCCGCATCTCCTGGATGTCCGCGTCCGACAGCGTCTCCCCGGTCTTGAGGTACCGGTCGCCGCCGTAGTCATACGTGCGGGTGTCCAGCGTGAACCCCTCTTTTGCCGCGACGGCGTTGAGGACCTTCATGCCCTCGCGCACGACCTCGGGCCCCGTGCCGTCCCCCGGCACGACCGCCACCTTGTACGATTTCATGTTCCCGCCTTCGCAAGACGCTTTTTCGTGTATTCCATGAGTCCTCCCGCATGCACGATTTCCATGACGAACGGCGGCAGGGGCTTGGCCTGGAACACCCGGCCGCCCTTCGTGGTGACGGTCCCCTTCTCGGGATCCGCCGTGATCTCCTCGCCCTGGGCGAGCGCGTCCACCGCCTCCGGGCACTCCAGGATCGGCAGCCCGATGTTGATCGAGTTGCGCAGGAAGATGCGCGCGAACGACTTGGCGATGACGCAGGCCACGCCGCACCCCTTGATCGAGACCGGGGCATGCTCGCGCGACGACCCGCACCCGAAGTTGTTGCCGGCCACGATGAAGTCGCCCGGCTTCACCCGCTTCGCGAAGTCCGGGATCTCCGACGCCTCCATGCAGTTCTTCGCCAGCTCCTTCTCATCGGTCGTGACGAGATACCGCGCCGGGATGATGGCATCGGTGTCTACATTTTGCCCGAACTTCCAGACGGCGCCCATTAGCGGATCCCCGCCGGGATTTTGGCCCCGGCGAGGTCCTCCGGATGGGTGATTGTGCCGGTGATCGCGGTCGCCGCGGCCACCGCCGGGCTGGACAGGTACACTTCCGACTTCACCGACCCCATCCGGCCGATGAAATTGCGGTTCGAGGTCGAGAGGCACCGCTCCCCGTCCCCCAGCACCCCGGTGTGCCCGCCCAGGCACGGCCCGCAGGTCGAGGTGTTGAGCGTGCACCCGGCCTCCATGAAGATCTCGATCAGCCCCTCGTGCAGGGCGTCCTTGAAGACCTCCGGCGTGGCGGGGATCACGATGCACCGCAGGTCCGGATGCACCTTCCGGCCCTTCATGAGCCCGGCGGCGATCCGCAGGTCCTCGATCCGGGCGTTCGTGCAGGACCCGATGAAGACCTGGTCCACGCGGAAGCCGGCCATCTGCCGGACCGTCTTGATGTTGTCCGGCGACGGGTGGCAGGCCACGAGCGGCTCCATCTTGGACACGTCGATCTCCAGCTCGTAGACGTACTTCGCATCCGGGTCGCTCTTGTACACGGTCCAGGGCTTTTTCGACCGGGCCTTTACGTAGTCCAGCGTCACGTCGTCCACCTCGCAGATGCCGTTCTTGCCGCCGGCCTCGATGGCCATGTTGCAGAGCGTCAGCCGCGAATCCACCGAGAGGTGCTTGAGCGCCTCGCCCACGTGCTCCATGGCCCGGTAGTTCGCGCCCTCCACCGTGATCTTGCCGATGACCTGCAGGATCATGTCCTTGGAGGTCACCCACTTCGAGGGGGTCCCGGTATAGATGAACCGCATCGCCTCGGGGACCTTCAGCCAGATCTCGCCGGTGGCCATGACCGCCGCGAGGTCGGTCGAACCCACGCCGGTCGAGAACAGCCCCAGCCCGCCGTAGGTGCACGAGTGGGAGTCGGCGCCGATCATCACCTCGCCGGGGACCGTGAGGCCCTTCTGCGGGAGCAGGATGTGCTCGATGCCCGACTGGCCGATCTCGAAGAAGTTGGTGATGTGGTACTTGCGCGCGAACTCGCGCATGACCTTCACCATGTCGGCGGACTTGATGTCCTTGGACGGGGCGTAGTGGGACGGCACCAGCGCGATGCGCTCCCGGTCCCACGGCGCCAGCCCGTGCTTCTCCAGCTCCTTGATGGCCAGCGGCGCCGTGATGTCGTTCCCCATGCACAGGTCCACCTTGGCCATGATGAAGTCGCCGGGGGCCACGGCCTTCTTGCCCGCGTGCGCGGCCAGGATTTTTTCGGTCATCGTCATGCCCATGACTCGGGTTCTCCTCTCGAACTTGGTGAAGCGGTATTGTACCCCAAACGCCCCGGAACCACTCCGCTCAGAGCCGGGTGTGGGACAACCCCTTCTTCGCGTCGGGCCGGAGGAGCCGGTTGACCGCGTTGAGGTAGGCCCGGGCGGAGGCCTCGATGATGTCGGTGGAGGCGCCGCGCCCGAAGACCTCCCGGTCCTTGAGCCGCACCCGCACCGTCACCTCGCCCTGCGCGTCCTTGCCCGCGGTGATCGCGCGGAGCTGGTAGTCCAGCAGCTTCGGCGCCACCCCGGTCAGCTTGTCGATGGCCCGGTACATCGCGTCCACCTGCCCGTCCCCCCGGGCGGTGGCCGTGTGCGTCCGCTTCCCGCGTACCAGCTTCACGGTCGCCGTCGGCACCTTGCTGGAGCCGGACGCCGTCTCGAGGTCGGCCAGCGTGAAGTGCTCCGCCGTGGCCCCGGTCTCGCCCTCGACGAGCGCGAGGATGTCCTCGTCGTAGATGTACTTCTTCTTGTCCGCGAGCGCCATCAGCTCCTGGTACACCTTGTCGAGGTCGCGGTCCTCGACCTCGAGCCCAAGCTCGACCAGCTTTTTCCGGACCATGTGCCGGCCCGAGTGCTTGCCGAGGACCAGCCGCGACTCGGGGATGCCCACCGACTCGGGGGTCATGATCTCGTAGGTGTCCCGGTGCTTGAGCATCCCGTCCTGGTGGATGCCGGCCTCGTGCGCGAACGCGTTGGCCCCGACCACCGCCTTGTTGGGCTGGACGAGCATGCCGGTCAGCCGCGAGACCATCCGGGAGGTGCGGTACAGCTCCTCAGTGCGGATCGCGGTGTCGCACCCGAACCGGCCCCGGCGCGTGCGCAGCGCCATCACGATCTCCTCGAGCGAGGCATTGCCCGCCCGCTCGCCGATCCCGTTGATGGTGCACTCGACCTGTCCCGCCCCCGCCTCGACCGCGGCCAGCGAGTTGGCCACCGCCATCCCGAGGTCGTTGTGGCAGTGGGCCGACAGCGTGACGCGGGCCAGCTTCGGCACCGCCGTGAGCAGCCGCTTGAACATCGCCCCGTACTCCGCCGGCGTCGCGTATCCCACGGTGTCCGGCACGTTGATCGTCGTGGCGCCCGCCTCCACGGCGGCCGCGACCACCCGGCTCATGAACTCGAACCCGCTCCGCGACGCGTCCTCCGGCGAGAACTCGACGTCCGGCGTCGCCGCCCTGGCCTGCCGGACGGCCGCCGCGGCCATGGCTTCCACCTCCGCCGGCGACTTCTTGAGCTTCTTCTGGAGGTGGATGTCGGAGGTGGCGATGAACGTGTGGATCCGCCGCCGCTTCGCCGGCTTCAGCGCCTCCGCCGCGGCCTTGATGTCCGCCGGGTGGCAGCGGGCCAGCCCGCAGATGACCGGCCCCCGGACCGCGCGGGCGATCGCCTGCACCGAGGCGAAGTCGCCCCGGGAGGAGATCGGGAACCCGGCCTCGATGACGTCCACGTTCAGCCGGGCGAGCTGCCGGGCGATCTCGAGCTTTTCGGGCGCGGTCAGGCTCGCGCCGGGCGATTGCTCGCCGTCGCGCAGGGTCGTATCGAAGATCTTGACGGTACGCATGATGGCTCCCCCTCGGTCGCCGGCGTCCCCGCGGGCGGGCGTCCGGCCTCAGGACAATGACGTCAGTATCTTAACGGGTTGGTTTGGGGTGCGCGGGAAGGTGGCGGGGGCCCGCCAACAGGCGCTCGGCGCGCTGCACGACCCGCGGCGCGACCATCTCGACCCAGCGCACGCGCACCAGCGCGTTCGCGACCAGCCCCGTGAAGATGTACAGGAGCAGGATCGGGAAGAGGAGCTGCGGCAGGCTCCAGATCGCGTACACGAAGACCAGGGCGGCCACGACCAGCCGGACGGGCTGGGGGCGGGCCAGGTTGATCCCCTTGAGCGACAGGTACGGGGTGGTGCTGATCATCAGCCACCCGAGCACGCCCAGCGCGGCCGCCGCCCAGGGCGCGAGCGCCTGCTGGAGCGAGAAGTCCCCCGACGCCGCCGGGGAGGTCCAGAACCGGAGCCGGTGGAGCGTCTCCATCATGATGACGAACGAGGCGACCGTGGACGCCGCCACCGGGCTGGGCAGCCCGTTGAACGCGCCGCCGCGGTTCTCGACGTTGGCGTTGAACCGCGCGAGCCGGAAGGCCGTGCAGGTGATGTACCAGACCGCGGCGGCCAGCCCGATCGGCCAGAGCGACTCCAGGCAGTAGACGTACAGGAGCCACGCCGGGGCCATCCCGAAGGAGATCACGTCCGCCATCGAGTCGAACTCCGCCCCGAACGCGCTGCACGTGTTGGTGGCGCGGGCGATACGGCCGTCCAGCGAGTCCGTAAGGGCCGCCACCACGATGAGGATCGCGCACAGGAGCGCGCCCGACTCCCCGCGGTCGAAGAGCAGCCCCACGCCGATGCACCCCAGGGCCAGGTTGGCCGCGGTGAACAGCGTCGGCAGCGGGTACACCCCGCGGATCGTCCGATGCGGCTTCAGCGCCGTAGACTTCGTCATGACACCAACATGATATCGCAAGCGCCCGCGAAGCGGGCGACGATTATTTATGGGTTATCTACGTCTGCGACGGCCCGGCTTCGGGCCGGATCGCTCAGCGCCATTGCGCAATGGGCGTCTCGCCCCCGGCCACGCGATCCCCCGGTTTCACCGTGATTTTCGCGCGTTTGGGCAGCTCGACGCGGACCTGCGACCCCATGTGGATGATGCCCATGCGCTGCCCGCAGGCCACGCGGTCGCCGGGCGTGAGCCAGCACTCGACCTTGCGGGCGATCGCGCCCGCCACCTGCGTCATGCCGACCTTCCCTTCCTTTGCCGCGAACCAGGTCTCGCACCGGGTGTTGCGGGTCCCGGCCCGGTCGTCGAAGGCCATGAGGTACGCGCCCTTCGTGAACGTGACCGACACCACCCGGCCCGCCACGGGCGCGCGCTGCACGTGCACGTTGGTGACCGCGAGGAAGATCTCGATCGTGCGCGTCGTCTTCCCGTCGTGGATCTTCCGGACCGTGCCGTCGCCCGGCGCGAGGATGAGGTTGGGGTCCCGCGGGATGACCCGCTCGGGATCGCGGAAGAACCAGAGGAAGGCGAGCCCGAGCGCCAGCGCCACCAGCCCGAGGGCCGCGAAGGCGGGGTGCCGGGTGGCGCGCCAGCCGCCCCAGAGGAGCAGCGACGCGCCGAAGGACGCGACGAGATACGGGACGGAGGCCCGGGCGAACGGCATTGTGGCGGAGGCCCGCGCCTCTACTTCTTGGTGCGCTCGGGCCGCAGCGCCCGCACGACCGCGCCGGCCCGCCACATCTCGGACTCGCGGATCGCCTTGAGTTCCTTCTCCAGCCCCTTGCGGTAGTCCGGCCGGCTGTTGGCCTTGAGCGTGATAGCGGCCTCGCGGCCCGTTGCCACCGACCGGTACAACTTCTCGAAGACCGGCTTGGTGGCGTTCCGGAACGGCGTGAACCAGTCGAGCGCGCCGCGCTGGGCGGTGGTCGAGCAGTTGGCGTACATCCAGTCCATCCCGTTCTCCCCGATCAGCGGGTACAGCGACTGGGTCGCCTCCTCCACCGTCTCGTTGAACGACTCGAGCGCCGAGTGGCCGTGCTTGCGCAGCACCTCGTACTGGGCCAGCCAGAGCCCGTAGATGGCGCCCATGAGCACGCCCCGCTCGCCCGTCAGGTCCGAGATGACCTCCTTCTCGAAGGTGGTCTCGAAGAGGTGGCCCGACCCGATGGCGATGCCCAGCGCCTGCGCGCGCACCTTCGCCCGGCCCGTATAGTCCTGGAAGACCGCATAGCTGGCGTTGATCCCGCGCCCCTCGAGGAAGTGCCGGCGCACCGTCGTGCCCGACCCCTTGGGGGCCACCATGATCACGTCCACGTACGGCGGCGGGTACACCCCCGTCTGCTCCTTGAAGACGATCGAGAACCCGTGGCTGAAGTACAGGGCGTCGCCGGCGTGGAGCCGCGGCCGCACCGTGGCCCAGTTGTCCTTCTGGCCCGCGTCGGAGAGGAGGTACTGGAGCACCGTGCCGCGCTCGGCGGCCTCCTCCACGGAGAACAGCGTCTTCCCGGGCTTCCACCCGTCCCGCTTCGCCAGGTCCCAGCTCGGGCCGTCCTTGCGCACGCCCACGATCACGTTGAGGTGGTTGTCCTTCATGTTGAGCGACTGGCCGCGGCCCTGGACGCCGTACCCCAGCACCGCCACCGTCTCGCCCTTGAGGGTCTTCCGCATCTTCGCGGGCGGGAAGTCCCGCCGCTCGATCACCTTCTCCACGGCCTTGCCGATCCGGACGGTCTTCATGATTTCCTCTCCCTGGGCGCGCGCGCCAGCGCCACGTGGCCGGTGCGCACGAGTTCCTTGATGCCGAACGGTTTCACGAGCTCCATGAAGCTCTCGATCTTCTCCGTGCTGCCGGTCAGCTCGATGGTGAGCGCCTTCGGCGACACGTCCACGATCTTGGCCCGGAAGATCTCCACGATCTCGATGATCCGGGTCCGGGCCTCGCCCTCCGCGCCCACCCGCAGCAGGAAGAGCTCCCGCTCGATGAACTTCTCCGCGGTCAGGTCCATCACCTTGATGACGTCAATGAGCTTGTCGAGCTGCTTGGTGATCTGCTCGATCTGCGCGTCGTTGCCGGACGACACGATGGTCATCCGGGACGTGGCGGGATCCTCGGTCTCCCCGACCGTCAGGCTCTCGATGTTGAACCCGCGGGCGGAGAACAGGCCCGACACCCGGGTCAGGACCCCGGGCTTGTTCTCGACAAGGACGGAAATCGTGTGACGCATAGGCGTCAATTGTACCGCAGACGAAATCTTCGCAAGCGCCGCCGTCGTCCGCGCGCCGGCTCCTGCCGGCCAGGGCGGCGATGATTGTCAATGGTTTACCTACCGTTGCGAGAGCGAGTCTTCGAGCTCGTCTGTGACGGCCCCTTCCGAAGCCGAGGAGACCAGCTTGGCGTATTTCGCCAGCACGCCCTTGGTGTATCGCGGGGCGGGGGCCTTCCAGGCCGTGCGGCGCGCGGCGAGCTCGGCGGCGGAGAGCTTGACCGAGAGCTCACGTTTGGTCGCGTCGATGGTCACCAGGTCCCCTTCCCTGATGAGCCCGATCGGGCCGCCGAGCTGGGCCTCGGGGCAGACGTGGCCCACCACGAGGCCGTGCGACCCGCCGGAGAACCGGCCGTCCGTGATCAGGCCGACGAACTTGCCCAGCCCCATGCCGATGAGCGCGCTGGTCGGCGCAAGCATCTCGCGCATTCCGGGCCCGCCGGTGGGCCCCTCGTACCGGATCACCACCACATCGCCCTTGTTGATCTTCCCGTCGAGGATCGCCGCGTTGGCCGCCTCCTCGCTCTCGTAGATCCGGGCGGGCCCGGTGATGGCTGTCCCTTCCATGCCCGTGATCTTCGCCACCGCGCCGTCGGGCGCCAGGTTGCCGCGCAGGATCGAGATGTGGCCGGAGGCCTTGAGGGGCTTCTCCAGCGGCCGCACCACGTCCTGCTGGTCGAAGGCCAGCGGGGCCACGTCCTTCAGGTTCTCCGCCACGGTCTTCCCCGTCACGGTCATGCAGGTCCCGTCCAGCATCCCCTGGTCCAGCAGGTACCGCATGAGGGGCGCCAGCCCGCCGATCCGGTGGATGTGCAGCATCACGTACCGGCCGGATGGCTTGAGGTCGGCCAGCCAGGGGGTCTTGTCCGAGATCCGCTGGAAGTCGTCCAGCGTGAGCGACACGCCCACCGACTTGGCCATGGCGATCAGGTGGAGCACGGCGTTGGTCGAGCCGCCCAGCACCATGACCACCGTGATGGCGTTCTCGAACGCCGCCTTCGTCATGATGTCCTTCGTGGCGATGCCCTTGTTGAAGAGGTTGAGCACCGCCGCGCCGGCCTTGCGGCAGTCCTCGGCCTTGTCGGCGCTGTCCGCCGGCTGGGACGAGGAGTTCGGCAGGCTCATCCCGAGCGCCTCGATCGCGGAGGCCATCGTGTTGGCGGTGTACATGCCGCCGCACGACCCCGCGCCCGGGCACGCCAGGCACTCGATGTCGTGGAGCCGCTTGGCGTCGATCTTGCCCGCGGAAAACTGGCCCACGGCCTCGAAGATCGAGATGATGTCCAGCTCCTCGCCGTCGAGCTTGCCGGGCATGATCGTGCCCCCGTAGACGAACACGCCGGGGATCTCCTTCATCCGGCCCATGCCGATGATGCACCCGGGCATGTTCTTGTCGCACCCGCCGATGGCTACCACCCCGTCGAACGACTCGGACTGGGTGACGCCCTCGATCGTGTCGGCCATCCACTCCCGCGAGACCAGCGAGTACTTCATGCCCTCGGTCGCCATGGAAATGCCGTCGGAGACCCCGCTGGTCGTCACGATGCGCGGGGCGCCGCCGGCCTCGGACGCGCCGCGGGCCGCCTCGACCGCGAGCTTGTCAATGTGCATGTTGCACGGGGTGATCTGGCTCCACGTGGAGACCACCGATATCAACGGCTTCTCGAAGTCCGCATCCTGGAACCCCATGGCGCGGAACATGCCGCGGGCGAAGGCGCGGCGGGTGCCCTGAGTGACTACTTCCGAACGTCGTTTTGGGGCCATGAGACGTGTATTGTAACGCCCCTCACCCCCAGCCGGAGGCCCACCTCACCCCCAAGGCTCCCCTCTCCTCCCAGACGGGAGGAGAGGGGACCGAATGAACCTTACACTGCCACGATGGCCAGTCCTGCATCATTGGCGGCGGCGACGACCTTCTCGCGCTGGAGGAGGATCGTCTTGCCGGCCTCGATGGCCAGGGCGCTGGCGCCGGAGTCCCGCAGCGAGGCGATCGTGCCCAGCCCGATGACCGGCACGTCGAACCGGAAGTCCTGCCGCGGCTTGGCCACCTTCACCACGACCGTGCCGCCCTGCCCGATCTCGCCGCCGCGCCGGATGCACGCATCGGTGCCCTCCAGCGACTCGACCGCGACGATCGCCTGCTTCTTCACGACCACCGTCTGGCCGATGTCGAGCCCGGCGATGGCCCGGGCCATCTTGAGCCCGAAGGCGATGCTGCGCTCCTCATCCTCCGACACGGGCCGCTCGGTGAGCGTGCCCCGCGCCGGGACGAGGTGCTTGAGGTACGGCATCGCGCTGACCAGCTTGATGCCGGCCAGCTTGAGCTGGAGGGCGGCGGCCAGCAGCAGCGAGTCGGCGCGCTTGTCCTTGAGCTTGCCCAGCACCCGGGCGAAGAGCGTCGGTTCCTCGAGCCGCCGGATCGCCTGCGCGTGCGAGACGTACCCGGCCATCATGATCTCCTTCACGCCCGCGCCCTTGAGGAAGGCGATCACCTTCTCGACCTCGCTAACATCCGCCCGCAGCGAGACCGGCACGGACCGGAGGAGCGCCTCGTCCGTTTCCTTGAACCCCACCACCACCACCGCATGGCCCCGGTCCCGGAGCGCCCCCAGCACCGTGGCGGCGAAGTCGCCGCCCCCGGCCAGCAGGCCGAGCGGGGCGCTCATGCCGCCTCCTCGTCGCCGTGCCCGGCCCCGTGGTCACCGGTGCCCACCTGGATCCCGGGCGTCAGGCCGCGCTTGCTCCCCTCGGCGAACCGGACCAGCCGCGCGACGTGGTCGTGGTGCCCCATCTCGGCCTTGAGGCGGGCGATCGCCGCGGTCATGGTGAGGCCCGACCAGAACAGGACCCGGTAGGCGGCCTTGAGCACCCGCTGCTGGTCCGGGGTGAACCCGTTCCGCTTGAGCCCCTCGCGGTTCAGCCCGTAGATCCGCAAAGGCTCACCCGCGGCCATGGCGAACGGCACCACGTCCATCACCGCCCGCAGCCCGCCGCCCACGAACGCATAGGCGCCGATCCGGATGTGCTGGTGGAAGGCCGTCATCCCGGCCAGCCAGGCGTGGTCCTCCACGTGGATGTGCCCCGAGAGCCCGACGAGGTTCGTGATCGTCACGTGGTTGCCGATCTCGCAGTTGTGCGCCACGTGCGCGTAGGCCATGACGAAGTTGTCGTGCCCGAGCACCGTGGCGCCCTCGGCGTCGGTTGCCCGGTGGATCGTCGCGTATTCGCGGATGACGTTCCGGTCGCCGATCCGCACGAAGCTGCGCGCGCCCGTGTACCGCCGGTCCTGCGGCGCGGCCCCGATGACCGCGCCCACGCCGACCGTGCACTCGCGCCCCAGCGTGGTCCAGCCCTCGAGCACCGCGTGGGGGCCCACGGTCGTGCCGTCCCCCAGCTCCACGTGCTCACCGACGACGCAGAACGGCCCGAGGCGCACGCCCCGGCCCAGCTTCGCCCCGGGGTGGACGACCGCGGTGGGGTGGGTGCCGCCGGGCTCAGGCAGCGGGGAATTCCTCGGCGACCACCGCCGAGAGGTCGGCCTCGACCGCCAGCTCGCCGTCCACGAACGCCTGCCCGTGCATCTTCGTCAGGCTCCGGCGCGAGGCGGTGAAGACGACCTCCAGCCGCAGGGTGTCGCCCGGCCGCACGGGGCGGCGGAAGCGCGCGTTGTCGATGCCGGCGAAGTACATGATCCGCCCCTTGATCTCCGGCTGGCTGGAATACAGCAGGATGCCGCCGGCCTGCGCCAGCGCCTCGATGATGAGCACGCCCGGCATCACCGGGTAGCCGGGGAAATGGCCCTGGAAGAAGTGCTCGTTCATCGTGACGTTCTTGATCGCCACGATCCGCTTGGTGAGCTCCATCTCCAACACCCGGTCCACCAGCAGGAAGGGGAACCGGTGCGGGATGATCTTCATGATCGCGTTGATGTCATGCACGGGGTTGGGTGGCCTCCTGTTTCACGAGTTTCAAACGAAGACGTCTCACGAATTCCGCATGCGCCGCGTGGCCGGTGCCGTCCGCGGTCACCGCCGCCAGCACGGGGCCGCCGGCCAGCGCGAGGTCGCCGATCAGGTCCAGCAGCTTGTGCCGGACCGGCTCGTCCTCCCCGCGCGCGGCGTTGACCGACGTGCCATCGTCCCGCAGCACCAGCACGTTGTCGAGCGACCCGCCGGCGCCCAGGCCGGCCGCCCGCAGGGCTTCCACCTCGCGCTCGAAACAGAAGGTCCGGGCCCCGCCCACG
>CAYNUZ010000026.1:0-18029 GCA_964400385.1 uncultured bacterium
CGGCACTGGTTGCCGGGCTGGCGCAGTCCGGGACGCCGCCGCCGCTGGTCATCCACCGGGTCGGGTACGGCGCGGGCGCGCGGGAGATTCCGGGCCGTCCCAACCTGCTGCGCGCGTTCCTCGGGGAAGCGGACGGGCCCCGCGGCGCCGGGGAGGCCGCCCCGGCGGCGGAAATCACCCAGGTCGAGGCGGTCGTGGACGACATGAGCCCGCAGCTCGTCGAGGGCTTCCTGGAGCGCGTGTACCGAGAGGGCGCCGTGGAGGCGTGGTCGGCGCCCGTGATGATGAAGCGCCAGCGGCCGGGCTTCGCGCTCACCGCGCTGGCCCCGGCCGGCGCGGCGGACGCCGTCATCCGGGCCTTCCTCGAGGAGACCGGGACCCTGGGCGTGCGCGTCTCCACGCCCCGGCGCGTAACCCTGCCGCGGCGGGAGGTCCGGGTCCGGACCCGGTGGGGGATCGCCCGATTCAAGGTGGCGGGAGAGGGCCCGGCGCTCCACGCGGTCCCCGAGTACCGGGACGTCCGGGCCCTGGCCGCCCGGGCCGGCCTCCCGGCCCGGCTGGTTCTGGAGGAATTGAAGGGGCTTTGGCCCCGGTTTGCCGGGAGACAGCCGACCAAAAAGCACAAGAAGTAGACCGGGGTTGCACCCAAACCCCCAGTTATGGTATGGGTGTTGCATAGACGGGGCGAACGTCAAAAACCCCTTGGGAATTCAGCATGGGAACCGCATCCCAAGGGGATAGACTGTCTTGACTGGCTTCCCTTCCTCCTATACAATCTTGTCTCTGCATCTGCGCCCATGTAGCTCAGTGGTAGAGCGCGTCCTTGGTAAGGACGAGATCACCGGTTCGATCCCGGTCATGGGCTGTTCCGTGGGCACGGGGGCGCGCGGGCGCCTGGGGGACCGGGGAACGCATGCGGGATGAAGGGTGCGCGGGTCGCGATCGAAGATTTTATTCTTGGCTCGTCAATGATCCATCGTTGGTCGGATGAGAACACGTGAAACAAAGGAGCCCGTCGAATGTCAAAGCCGAAATTTGACCGTACAAAGCCGCACGTCAACATTGGAACGATCGGGCACGTCGACCACGGGAAGACGACGCTCACCAGCGCCATCACCAAGGTGCTCCACAAGCACAATCCCACGGTCGCCGTCCGCGAGTTCGCGTCGATCGACAACGCGCCCGAAGAGAAGGAGCGCGGCATCACGATCGCGATCACGCACGTCGAGTACGAGACCGCGAACCGGCACTACGCCCACATCGACTGCCCGGGCCACGCCGACTACATCAAGAACATGATCACGGGCGCCGCGCAGATGGACGGCGCGATCCTGGTCGTCTCGGCGCCCGACGGGCCGATGCCGCAGACGCGCGAGCATATCCTGCTCGCGCGGTCGGTCAACGTGCCGGCGCTGGTCGTGTTCCTGAACAAGATGGACGCGGCGGATCCGGAGCTCATCGAGCTGGTCGAGGAAGAGGTGCGCGACCTCCTGAAGAAGTACAACTTCCCGGGCGACAAGGTGCCCATCATCCGCGGCTCGGCGCTCAAGGCGATCGAGGGCGACCAGGGCGAGTTCGGCGAGCCGTCCATCGACAAGCTGATGGCGGCCGTGGACAGCTACATCCCGACGCCGACGCGCGACGTGGAGAAGCCCTTCCTGATGGCGGTCGAGGACGTGTTCACGATCACCGGCCGCGGCACGGTCGTCACGGGCCGCGTCGAGCGGGGCAAGCTCAAGGTGAACGAGGAAATCGAGATCATCGGCCTGCGCCCGACGAAGAAGTCGGTCGTGACCGGGATCGAGATGTTCCGCAAGCTGCTGGACGACGCGCAGGCCGGCGACAACGTCGGGGCGCTGCTCCGCGGCATCGAGAAGGACGACGTGCAGCGCGGCCAGGTCCTGGCCAAGGCCGGCTCGATCACGCCCCACCGCAAGTTCAAGGGCGAGGTCTATGTGCTGACCAAGGAAGAGGGCGGCCGCCACACCCCGTTCTTCAAGGGGTACCGTCCGCAGTTCTACATGCGGACGACGGACGTGACGGGCACGATCACGCTGCCGGCCGGCATGGAAATGGTCATGCCGGGCGACAACATCTCGGTGGACATCGAGCTGCTGCAGCCGGTCGCGATGGAGAAGGGGCAGCGGTTCGCGATCCGCGAGGGCGGGCACACCGTCGGCGCGGGCGTCATCGCGGACATCACGGAGTAACGGCGCGCGATGCGGGAAGTCATCCAGCTCGCGTGCGGCGAGTGCAAGCGGCGCAACTACACCGCGACGAAGGACCGGAAGAAGCAGACCGGCCGGATCGAGTTGCGGAAGTACTGTTCGTTCTGCCGCAAGCACCAGGCGCACAAGGAGTCGAAGTAGGCGGCCGTCATTCGCAGGGCAGTAGGCCTGTAGCTCAATTGGCAGAGCACCGGACTCCAAATCCGGGGGTTGCAGGTTCGATTCCTGTCAGGCCTGGGGTTTCATCCGGCAGCGGGAACGGCGGCGGACAACAGAGGGCAGGGGCAACGGGAGCGTGATGGACCGGCACAATGCGTGAACGGATGGAACAGCTCAAGCACTTCCTGCGGGACGTGAACCAGGAGGCGCGGCGGATCACCTGGCCCTCGGGCAAGGAGATCACGGGAGCCACCAGCGTGGTGATCCTCACGACGCTGGCCACGGCGCTGTTGCTGGCGATGTACGACGTGGTGATTTCCCGCGTGTTGCGGGTCATTTTGCACTGATGGAGGCGCGGCATGGACATGATGGAACAGCAGGCCGGCGACACCCCCGCACGCGCGGCGGTGTCCGCGCCGTCCGCGGCCGCCGCGGGGGCGGGCGCTGACATGGACTGGTACGTCGTGAACACCTACTCGGGATTCGAGGGGAAGGTCCGCGACCACCTCGCCAAGCGCATCGAGGAGGCGGGCCTCACCTCGCAGGTCGAGCAGGTGCTGATCCCCACCGAGGAAATCGCGGAGATCCGCGAGGGCAAGAAGAAGATCTCGCAGCGCAAGTTCTACCCGGGCTACCTGCTCGTCCGCCTGGCGATGTCCGACGAGCTCTGGCACATCATCCGCGACACGCCGCGCGTGACCGGGTTCCTCGGCGGCGACCGGCCGGTGCCCCTGCAGGAGGGGGAGATCGAGACGATCTTTGAGCAGATCGGGAAGGCCAAGGCGCGGCCGCGTCCCAAGACCCAGTTCGAGGAGGGCGAGCCGGTGAAGATCACCAGCGGCCCGTTCGTCAACTTCCAGGGCGTGATCGAGGAAGTGAACGCGCAGCGCGGCAAGGTCCGCATCACGGTCTCGATCTTCGGCCGCCAGACCCCGCTCGAAGTCGACTTCGAGCAGATCGAGAAGACCTGATGGCGCCCCCGAAGGTCGTCACCGGCATGGTCAAGCTGCAGATCCGCGCGGGCGGCGCCACCCCGGCACCCCCGGTCGGGCCGGCGCTGGGGCAGCACGGCGTCAACATCATGGAGTTCTGCAAGCAGTTCAACGCGCAGACCGGCAACCAGGAAGGCCTCGTGATCCCCGTGGTGCTCACGGTCTACAAGGACCGCAGCTTCACGTTCATCACCAAGACGCCCCCGGTGGCGGTCCTGCTCAAGCGCGCCGCGGGCATCGCCGTGGCGTCCGCGGAGCCCAACCGGACGAAGGTCGGGACCGTGACGAAGGAGCAGGTCGCGGACATCGCGCGCCAGAAGATGCAGGACCTCAACTCCGTGACCCTCGAGGCCGCGGTCTCGCAGGTCATGGGCACGGCCCGCAGCATGGGCCTGGAGGTGGCGGGATGAGCAAGCGGACGGACGCCTTCGCGGGCAAGGTCACGAAGGGCCGGCGCTACCCCGTGGCGGACGCGGTCGCGCTGGTGAAGGAATGCGCCAAGGCCAAGTTCGACGAGGCGGTCGAGCTGACCGCGCGGCTGGGCGTGGATCCCAAGCAGAGCGACCAGAACGTGCGCACGGCGTGCGTGCTGCCGCACGGCACCGGGACGACCAAGAAGATCCTGGTGCTGGCCAAGGGCGAGAAGGAGAAGGAGGCCCAGGCCGCGGGCGCGGACTACGTCGGCGGCGAGGAGCTGATCGAGAAGATTTCGAAAGGCTGGCTGGACTTCGACGTGGTGATCGCGACGCCGGACATGATGCGGCAGGTCGGGACCCTGGGCAAGATCCTCGGGCCCAAGGGCCTGATGCCCAACCCCAAGTCCGGCACGGTCACCGTGGACGTGGCGCGCATCGTCAAGGAGAGCAAGGCGGGGCGCGTCGAGCTGCGGTGCGACAGCTACGGCATCGTGCACGTGGCGATCGGCAAGGCGTCCTTCCCGGCGGCGCACCTCGCGGAGAACGCCGCGGCGGCGATGGACGCCATTATCCGCGCCCGGCCGCCCTCGGCGAAGGGCGGCTACCTGCGCAGCGTCTTCCTCTCCTCGACCATGGGGCCCGGCGTGGAGATGGACCAGAACGTGTTCGCCCCCCAGGAGGCATGAGATGGCCACCGCGGGATTGAGCGCAGGCAAGACGGAACGGGCGGCGGCGATCACCGAGCTGCGCGGCATGATCAAGGGCGCGTCGGCGCTCGTGTTCATGGACACGAAGGGGCTGGACAGCGTCGAGACCTTCGAGCTGCGCAAGGCGATGCGGCCGACGTCGTCCCGCCTCAAGGTGGTCAAGAACCGCCTGATGAAGATCGCGTGCCGCGAGGAGAAGGTCCAGGGCGCCGACGGCTGGCTCAAGGACAACACGGCCGTCGCGTTCGTGGCCGACGACGCGGTGGCCGCGCTCAAGGCGCTGACGACCTACGCCGGCGAGCACGAGAAGCTCAAGCTCAAGGGCGGCCTGATGGACGGGAAGGTCCTGGAGCTGGCGGAGCTCAAGGCCCTCGCCACCCTGCCGAGCCGGCGCGAGCTGCTGGCCAAGGCGGCGGTGACGCTCAAGGCCCCGCTCGCGCGCGGCGCGCGCGACTTCAAGTCCGTGTTCCAGAAGATGGCGATCCTGCTCGCGGAAGCCGCGAAGAAGGCGCCCCAGTCATGATGATCCGTTACGTGGCGAGCCACGCATCCGAAGGAGGGTGAGTCGATGAGCAAGCTGAATCCGACCGAAGTGCTCGATGACATGAAGACCTGGACCCTGCTCCAGTTCAACGACTTCATCAAGTCGTTCGAGAAGGAGTTCGACGTCTCGGCGCAGGCGGTGGCCGTGGCGGCCGCCCCGGCGGCCGGCGGTGCCGCAGCGGCGGGCGGGAAGGAAGCGGCCTCCAGCGTGAACGTCGTGCTGGCGGCGGCGGGCGACAAGAAGATCCAGGTCATCAAGGTCGTGCGGGAAGTGACGGGGCTGGGCCTCAAGGAAGCGAAGGACCTCGTGGACGGCGCGCCCAAGCCGGTCAAGGAAGGCGTGACGCCGGAAGAGGCGGAGGCCATCAAGGCGAAGTTCGCCGACAGCGGAGCGACGATCGAGATCAAGTGACCCATATGCCCGTCCACTTCGAGCCTTTCCGGGGGGAACCATGGCGGTAAGCAGCGCGGCGAAGCGAGTCAGCCTGGGTCGGTTCCAGGAGATCATGGAGGTGCCGAACCTCCTCGCGGTCCAGCGGGAGTCCTTTGAGGCGTTCCTGCAGCACGACGTGCTGCCCGAGGACCGCAAGGACACCGGCCTGCAGGCCGTGTTCCGCTCGTCGTTCCCGATCCACGACATGGCCGAGGACTCCTACCTCGAGTTCGTGAGCTACTCGCTGGGGGACCCCAAGTATTCGCCGGAAGCCTGCCGTGACCGCGGCCTGACCTACAACGCGCCCCTCAAGGCCACCCTCCGCCTGGTGGTGCGCGAACGGGACAAGCAGGGCGGCCCCGGGGCGCTGCGTATCGTCAAGGAGATCAAGGAGCAGGAAGTGTTCCTCTGCGAGCTCCCGCTGATGACCGAGAACGGGACCTTCATCATCAACGGCGCCGAGCGCGTGGTGGTGAGCCAGTTGCACCGTTCGCCGGGCCTCGTCTTCGAGGAGGACGAGGAGAAGACGCTCCAGACGGGCAAGAAGATGTACGTGGCCCGCATGATCCCGTACCGCGGCATCTGGCTCGAGTTCGAGTTCGACCTGAACGCGCACATGAACGCGCGGATCGACCGGCGCAAGAAGGTGCTGGCGACCACGCTGCTGCGCGCGATGGGCTACGCCACGGACGAGGAGATCCTGCGGCTCTTCTATTCCGTCGAGGACGTCCCCGTGGACGACCTGCGCCGCCTCAAGGGGCGCATCACGGCCTCGCCGCTGGTGGACCCGCACACGGGCGAGATCCTGGCCGAGGCGAACAGCAAGATCTGGGACGTGGACGCCGAGAAGGGCGAGATCCTGCTCCGGCACGAGGACGGCGAGCCGCGCGACGCGGCGGCCTCGTACCGCAAGTTCAAGTACCGGGACAAGGACCGCGACAAGGAAGCCCTCTGCCGGGTCGTGCCGATCCGGGGCAAGGTGGACGCGATCCGCGTCCTGATCCTCGACCACCCGGAGGACGGCTTCTCCATCTGCGAGACCCTGCGCGCCGACAAGTCGCGCACGGAGGAGGAGGCCCTGCGGGACCTCCACCAGAAGCTGAGCCCGACCTCCCCGGCCACGGCCGCGAGCACGCGCTCCCTGCTGGAGAACCTCTTCTTCAACTCGCGCAAGTACGACCTGGCCCCGGTCGGGCGGTACAAGCTCAACAAGAAGCTGAACCGGACGACCCCGATGTCGGTGCGCACCCTGACGCGCGAGGACATCGCGGACACGATGCGCCGCGCCTTCAAGCTCTGCAACGGGGGCGAGGGGACGAAGGACGACATCGACCACCTGGGCAACCGCCGGGTGCGGTCCATCGGCGAGCTGCTGGAGAACCAGTTCCGGATCGGGTTCGCCCGCGTCGAGAAGGTCGTGCGCGCCAGCATGGGGCTGGTGGACCTCCAGACCGTGCTCCCGAACGTGCTGCTGAACACCAAGCCGCTGTCCGCCGCGGTCAAGAGCTTTTTCGCCAGCAGCCAGCTCTGCCAGTTCATGGACCAGACCAACCCGCTGGCCGAGATCACGCACAAGCGCCGCCTGTCCGCCCTCGGGCCGGGCGGCCTGTCGCGCGAGCGCGCGGGCTTCGAGGTCCGCGACGTGCACCACTCCCACTACGGGCGCGTGTGCCCCATCGAGACCCCGGAAGGGCCGAACATCGGGCTCATCTCGTCCCTGGCGACCTACGCCCGGATCAATGAGCTCGGCTTCCTGGAGTCCCCGTACCGCAAGGTCGAGGGCGCCCGGGCCGTCAACGAGTTCAAGTACCTCAACGCGGACGACGAGGACACCTTCGTCATCGCGCAGGCCAACACCAACCTGGACAAGGACGGCCGGATCGCCGACGCGACCGTGCTGGCCCGGTTCCGCGGGGACATCTCCGTCGTGTCGCCGGAGGCCGTGGACTACATGGACGTCAGCCCCAAGCAGCTGGTCAGCGCCGCCACGGCGCTGATCCCGTTCCTGGAGCACGACGACGCCAACCGCGCGCTCATGGGCTCGAACATGCAGCGGCAGGCGGTCCCCCTGGTGCGCACCGAGCCCCCCGTGATCGGGACGGGCATGGAGTCGGTCATCGCCCGCGACTCGGGCATGGCCGTCGTCGCGAAGCGCGCCGGCACCGTCGCGATGGTGGATGCGACGCGCATCGTCGTGTACGCCGACGCGGTCAAGGACAAGGACGGCCGGGTCAAGGATCCGGGCGGCGTGGACATCTACAAGCTCATCAAGTACCGGCGCTCGAACCAGAACACCTGCCTCAACCAGAAGCCCCTGGTGGAGAAGGGCCAGCGCGTGGCCCGCAACGAGGTGATCGGCGACGGGCCGGCGATGAACGGCGGCGAGCTGGCGCTGGGCGTCAACCTGCTGATCGCGTTCATGCCCTGGCGCGGGTACAACTTCGAGGACGCGGTGCTCGTGAGCGAGCGCATCCTCAAGGACGACCTCATGTCCTCGATCCACGTGGAGGAATTCGAGGCCGAGGCGTGCGAGACCAAGCTGGGCCCCGAGGAGATCACCCGCGACGTGCCCAACGTGAGCGAGGAGGCCCTCAAGAACATCGACGAGGAGGGCGTGGCCCGCGTGGGCGCGGACGTGACCTCCGGCGACATCCTGGTCAGCCGCGTGGCGCCCAAGGGCGACACGGAGCAGACACCCGAGGAGAAGCTCCTGCGCGCGATCTTCGGCGAGAAGGCCGAGGACGTCCGCGACACCTCGCTCCGGGTCCCGCCCGGGGTGGACGGCAAGATCCTCTCGACGCGCATCTTCGCCCGCAAGAACCGCGAGGAGCGCCTCAAGTCGAAGGACCAGGCCGAGGTCAAGCGCCTGGAATCGGACCGCGCCGCGGCGATCGAGGCCTGCCGGAAGCGCTACGACGAGGAGCTGAAGGACCGCGAGGCGGTCCTGGCCGACGCGCTCAAGGCCGCCTCGGGCGACAAGGCCGCGGCCCTCAAGGACGGGCACCGGGAGACGCAGATCCGGATGAAGCAGCTCCTGCACGAGGAGATCGAGGCGGTGGAGAAGGACGCGGCCGAGGAGATCGAGCGCATCAAGAAGGGCGACGACCTGCTCCAGAACGTCCTCAAGCTCGCGAAGGTGTACGTGGCCAAGAAGCGGCGCCTGCAGGTGGGCGACAAGGTCGCCGGCCGGCACGGGAACAAGGGCGTCATCGCCAAGATCCTGCCGGAAGAGGACATGCCCTTCCTGCCGGACGGGACGCCGGTGGACATGGTGCTCAACCCGCTGGGGGTGCCGTCGCGCATGAACGTCGGCCAGATCTACGAGATCCACATGGGCTGGGCGGCGCACACGCTCAACCGCCCCGTGGCCTGCCCGGTCTTCGACGGCGCCTCCGAGGAGCTGATCAAGTCGTGGCTCCGCGAGGCCGGCCTGCCTGAGTCGGGCAAGATCACGCTGTATGACGGCCGGACGGGCGAGCCGTTCGAGCAGAAGGTGACCGTGGGCCACCTGTACATGCTCAAGCTCGCGCACCTGGTCGAGAACAAGATCCACGCCCGCTCCACGGGCCCGTACTCGCTCGTCACCCAGCAGCCGCTGGGCGGCAAGGCGCAGTTCGGCGGCCAGCGGTTCGGGGAGATGGAGGTCTGGGCGCTGGAGGCCTACGGCGCGGCGCACGCGCTGCAGGAGCTCCTGACGGTCAAGTCGGACGACGTGTCCGGCCGCGCCCGCGTGTACGAGGCGCTCGTGAAGGGCCAGAACGTCCCGGAGTCGGGCGTCCCGGAGTCCTTCAACGTGCTCATCAAGGAGCTGCAGAGCCTGGGAATCAACGTGGAGCTGCTGCGCGAAGTGAAGCGCGGGGCCAAGAACGGGACGGGAGACAAGGATGCCACGGAGCTTCGCGAAGAGAAGCTGGAGGTGAAATAACCATGGCCAAAGAGCGCACCTCGGGCAACGCGAAGTTCGTTCCGGTCGGCAAGGAAGGCGGTCCGTTCACCGCGATCCGCGTGGGGCTGGCCTCGCCGGACGTGATTCGCGGCTGGTCCCGCGGCGAGGTCAAGAAGCCGGAGACCATCAACTACCGGACGTTCAAGCCGGAGCGGGACGGGCTCTTCTGCGAAAAGATCTTCGGCCCGGTCAAGAGCTGGGAGTGCTCCTGCGGGAAGTACAAGAAGCTGAAGCACAAGGACATCATCTGCGACCGCTGCGGCGTCGAGGTGGTGGATTCCAAGGTGCGCCGCGAGCGGATGGGGCACATCGAGCTGGCCTCGCCCGTCGCGCACATCTGGTACGTGAAGGGCGTGCCGTCCCGCATGGCGGCCCTGCTGGGCATCTCGGGCCGCGAGCTCGAGAAGATCATCTACTACGAGCAGTTCGTGGTCCTCGACCCGGGCAAGACGGGCCTCAAGCGCCTGCAGATGATGTCCGAGGCGGAGTACCGCAAGATCCAGCAGGAGACCCACGGCAAGACGCTCAAGGCCAAGATCGGCGCCGAGGCGATCCGCGACCTCATGCGCGAGCTCGACCTGACCGCGCTGTCCAAGGTCGTGCGCAAGTCGCTGGAGGAGTCCACCTCCGCCCAGAAGAAGAAGGAGCTGGCCAAGCAGCTGCGCGTCGTGGAGGCCTTCCGCCGCTCGGGGAACCACCCCGACTGGATGGTCTTCGACGTCCTGCCGGTCCTGCCGCCCGACCTCCGGCCGCTGGTGCCCCTGGACGGCGGCCGGTTCGCGACCTCGGACCTCAACGACCTCTACCGCCGCGTGATCAACCGGAACAACCGGCTGCGCAAGCTGATGGAGATCAAGGCCCCCGAGATCATCATCCAGAACGAGAAGCGGATGCTCCAGGAATCCGTGGACGCCCTGTTCGACAACGGCCGCGGCGGCCACGTGGTGAAGGGCGCCGGCAACCGGCCGTTCAAGTCGCTCTCGGACATGCTCAAGGGCAAGCAGGGCCGGTTCCGCCAGAACCTGCTGGGCAAGCGCGTGGACTACTCGGGCCGCTCCGTCATCGTCGTCGGCCCGGAGCTGAAGCTCCATGAGTGCGGGCTCCCCAAGGAGATGGCGCTCGAGCTGTTCAAGCCGTTCATCATCCGCAAGCTCGAGGAGCGCGGGTACGTCCACACCATCAAGTCCGCCAAGAAGCTCGTGGAGCGCAGCAGCCCCGAGGTCTGGGACGTCCTGGAGGAAGTGATCGAGGAGCACCCGGTGCTGCTCAACCGCGCCCCGACCCTGCACCGCCTCGGCATCCAGGCCTTCCAGCCGATCCTGGTCGAGGGCAAGGCCATCCGGATCAACCCGCTGGTGTGCTCGGCGTTCAACGCCGACTTCGACGGGGACCAGATGGCCGTGCACGTGCCGCTGTCCGTGGAGGCCCAGATCGAGGCGCGCGTCCTCATGATGGCGACCAACAACATCATGAACCCCGCCAACGGCCGCCCCGTCACCAGCGCCACGCAGGACACGGTCCTCGGGATCTACTACCTGACGGGCGAGCACCAGATCAAGACCTTCAAGAATGCCGAGGAGGTCAAGGCCGAGGTGGCCGCGAAGACCCTCAAGGCCACCGACTGGGTCAAGATCCGCCGCCAGGACGAGCACGGCAAGGACGTGCTGGAGGCCGAGCAGGTCGGCGCGCTGCTGGGGAAGGCCATGCCCCACCACACCTTCACCTCGCTGGCCGAGGTGGAGACGGCGTGGGAAAGCCGCACCATCCTCCTGCACGACTGGGTCAAGGTCCGGTACCACGGCAAGCTGCTCTCGACCACGGTCGGGCGCGTGCTCTTCAACCTGCTGCTGCCCGAACCGCTGCGGTTCGTCAACCGCCAGGTGGCCAAGCGCGAGCTGGCCGACCTCGTGGCCACCGCGTACCACCACCCGGAGCTGGGCAGCGCGGCCACGATCCGCCTGCTGGACTCGATCAAGAACTTCGGGTTCGAGTTCGCCACGATCGGCGGGATCACCGTGTCGCTGGACGACATGCTCATCCCGACCGAGAAGAAGGAGATCGTCCGCAAGACCCGCGAGGACGTGGACGAGATCAACCTCCAGTACAAGAAGAACGTCATCACGGACGGGGAGCGCTACAACCGCGTGATCGACAAGTGGACGCAGGCCACGCTCGAGGTGTCGCAGAAGATGATGGCCCGCATGGCCGACGACCCCACGGGCTTCAACCCGATCTACATGATGGCCCGCTCGGGCGCCCGCGGCAAGGAGGACCAGGTGCGGCAGCTGGCCGGGATGCGCGGCCTCATGGCCCGTCCCTCCCAGAAGCTGATCGGGAGCATGGGCGAGATCATCGAGCACCCCATCGTGTCCAACTTCCGCGAGGGGTTGAACGTGCTGGAGTACTTCATCTCGACGCACGGCGCCCGCAAGGGGCTGGCGGACACGGCGCTCAAGACCGCCGACGCCGGGTACCTCACCCGCCGGATCGTGGATGTGGCCCAGGACGTCAAGGTGATGGAGGAGGACTGCGGCACGATCCAGGGCATCATCGTGTCGGCCATGCGCGAGGGCGCGGACATCGTCGAGCCGCTCAACGAGCGGATCGCGGGCCGGGTCGCGCTGGACTCGATCGTGGACGTGCTGACCGACGAGGTCGTGGTGCGGACGGGCGACGAGATCTCCGACCAGGCCGCCGTGCGGATCGAGGAGATGGGCTACGAGCGCGTCCGGATCCGGTCGGTGCTGACCTGCGAGTCCAAGGGCGGCGTGTGCGTGAAGTGCTACGGGCGCGACCTGGCGACCGGGCGGACGGTGTCCATCGGCGAGGCCGTGGGCGTCATCGCCGGCCAGTCCATCGGCGAGCCGGGCACGCAGCTGACGCTCCGGACCTTCCACGTCGGCGGCACGGCCAGCCGGCTGCTGACGTCCATCATCAAGACGCGCAGCGAGGGGAAGATCCAGTACGACGAGACGGTCAAGCTCCTCGACAACGACAAGGGCGAACAGATCGTCCGCAGCCGCAACGCGAAGATCTCGATCGTGGACGACAAGGGGCGCGAGCGCGAGGAGCACCCGATCCCCTACGGCGCCACCCTCAAGATCAAGATCGGCGACGCGGTCAAGAAGGGGAGCGTGATCGCGATCCACGACCCGGATTCGACCCCGATCTTCGCCGAGGTCAAGGGCGAGGTGAAGTTCTTCGACATCGAGAAGGATGTCACGATGCAGGAGGAGGTCGACCGCAACAGCGGCCGCGTGGAGCGCCGGGTCATCGACAGCAAGGGCGAGCAGCGCCACCCGCAGATCTTCATCATCGGCGAGGACGAGACGCCGCTGGCGAGCTACACGATTCCCGTGGGCGCGTACCTGCAGCTCGACGAGTACGTGAAGGACGACCAGGGCCGGCCGAAGCTCAACAGCAAGAAGGAGCCCGTGCGGACGAAGGTCGGCGTCGGCGACATCATCGCCAAGCTGCCGCGCCAGTCGCTGCGCACCGGGGACATCACGGGCGGTCTGCCGCGCGTGGCCGAGCTGTTCGAGGCGCGGCGGCCGCGGAACTGCGCGATCATCGCGGAAATCGACGGGACGGTGAAGCTGCTGGGCATCGAGAAGGGCGCCCGGAAGGTCATGGTGGAGAACCGCAGCGGGGTCAGCAAGGACTACTCGATCCCGATCAGCCGCCACCTGGAGGTCCGCGAGGGCGACAAGATCAGCGCGGGGGAGCCGCTCACCGACGGGCTGATCGACCCGCACGACATCCTGCGCGTCAAGGGCGAGAACGCCGTGCAGGAGCACCTGCTCAACAAGATCCAGGAGGTCTACCGGCTGCAGGGCGTGGTGGTCAACGACAAGCACATCGAGACCATCGTCCGCCAGATGCTCCGCAAGGTCCTGATCCTGGAGCCGGGCGCGACCGACTTCCTGGCCGGGCAGCAGGTGGACAAGGTGCGGTTCAAGGAGGAGAACGCCAAGGTGTTCGGCAAGGGCGGCAAGGCGGCCATCGCGCGCCCCATCCTGCTGGGCATCACCAAGGCGTCGCTCTCCACCGAGAGCTTCGTGTCCGCGGCCTCCTTCCAGGAGACCACGCGGGTGCTGGCCGAGGCGGCCGTGAACGGGATGGTGGACCGCCTGTCGGGCCTGAAGGAAAACGTGATCATGGGCCACCTGATTTCCGCAGGGACCGGGATTTTCCGGGAGGAGGACGTCGAATTGGATCTGCCGAAGGAACTCGAAGCGCCGGAGCCCGAGATGGTGGCGGTGGCGAACCTCGAGGCGCTGCGCGACACCGAAGCGCCGGTGCTGTCGTAATGCCGACCATCTCGCAACTTATCCGCGAACCGCGCGTCGACAAGCGGGTGCATTCGCGCTCCCCGGCCCTGGAGGCCTCCCCGTTCAAGCGGGGCGTGTGCCTCGTGGTCAAGACGGTCACGCCGAAGAAGCCGAACTCGGCCCTCCGGAAGGTGGCCCGCGTGCGCATGAGCAACGGCATCGAGGTCACGGCCTACATCCCCGGCGTCGGCCACAACCTGCAGGAGCACTCGATCGTGCTCGTGCGCGGCGGCCGCGTCAAGGACCTTCCCGGCGTGCGGTACCACATCGTCCGCGGCGTCCTGGACGCCACCGGCGTGGCGGACCGCCGCCGCAGCCGCTCCAAGTACGGCGCCAAGCGCCCGAAGAAGGGCGGCGAGGAGAAGGCCTGATGCCGCGCCACGGACGGGTCCCCCATCGCGAGATCGAGCCGGACACCCGGTACCAGAGCAAGCTCGTCGCCAAGCTCATCAATTCCGTCATGAAGCACGGGGAGCGGGCGACGGCGGAGCGGGTGCTGTACGGCGCCATGGACGTGCTGGAGAAGCGCGGCCTGTCGGCGATCAACGTCGTCAAGACCGCCATCGAGAACATTAAGCCGGTGGTCGAGGTGCGCGCCCGCCGCGTCGGCGGCGCGAACTACCAGGTCCCGGTCGAGGTGCGCCCGGAGCGCCGGCTCGCGCTGGCGATCCGCTGGATGCTGGCCTCCACCCAGGCGCGCCCGGAGCGCACCCTGGTCGAGCGGCTGGCCGGCGAGCTGGGCGAGGCGGCCCAGGGCCAGGGCGGCGCCATGCGCAAGCGCGAGGAAATCCACAAGATGGCCGAGTCCAACCGCGCCTTCGCGCATTACCGCTGGTAATTCCAGGAACGTAGGTCTCGTCATGGCCCGCCAGATTGACCTCAGGAAGCTGCGCAATATCGGGATCTGCGCCCATATCGACGCGGGCAAGACGACGACGACCGAGCGGATCCTCTTCTACACGGGCCGGATCCACAAGATCGGCAACGTGGACGAGGCGAACACCCAGATGGACTGGATGGAGCAGGAGAAGGAGCGCGGCATCACGATCACGGCCGCGGCCACCACGACCTCCTGGATGGACCACCCGATCAACATCATCGACACGCCGGGCCACGTGGATTTCACCGTCGAGGTCGAGCGCAGCCTGCGCGTGCTCGACGGCGCGGTCGTCGTCTTCGACGCCTCCGCCGGCGTGGAGCCCCAGTCCGAGACCGTCTGGCGCCAGGCGGACAAGTACGCCGTGCCGCGCATCGTGTACGTCAACAAGATGGACCGGGTCGGCGCGGACTTCGAGATGGCCATGGGGAGCATGGTGGACAAGCTGGCGGCCCACCCGGTCCCGATCCAGATCGCCTGGGGCGCCGAGGACAGCTTCATCGGGGTCATCGACCTGATCCAGATGAAGGCGATCTCCTGGCAGAACGACGTCAAGGGGTCGAATTTCGTCACCAGCGAGATTCCCGCGGAGCTCCTGGCCAAGGCCAAGGCGACCCGCGAGAAGATGCTGGAAGGGTGCGTCGAGTTCGACGACGCCGTGATGCACAAGTTCCTCGAGGGCCAGCCGGTCAGCGAGGACGAGATCCATGCCTGCCTGCGCAAGGGCTGCCTGTCCGGCAAGATCCACATCTGCCTGTGCGGCTCCTCCTTCCGCAACCGCGGCGTGCAGCCGCTGCT
The DNA here is from genome assembly GCA_964400385.1 of uncultured bacterium. Classification (GTDB taxonomy): domain Bacteria; phylum Oederibacteriota; class CAKKQC01; order CAKKQC01; family CAKKQC01; genus CAYNUZ01. The sequence goes on from CAYNUZ010000026.1 coordinate 15,431, forward strand.
CGACGCCATCGTCCGGTACCTGCCGTCGCCGCTGGACAAGCCGCCGGTGAAGGCGACGCGCGTGGACAACGGCGAAGAGGTGCTGCGGACGGCGTCGAACGACGAGCCGTTCACCGGGCTGGCGTTCAAGATCGCCGCCGACCCCTTCGTGGGCAAGCTGACCTTCGTGCGCGTCTACTCGGGCGTCCTGAAGTCGGGGTCATACGTGGACAATGCGACGCGCGGCAACCGCGAGCGCATCGGCCGCCTCGTCGTCCTGCACGCGAACAAGCGCGAGGAAGTCGAGGAGGCCGTCGCCGGCGACATCGTGGGCGTCGTGGGTCTCAAGGACACCCGGACGGGCGATACCCTCTGCCCGGAAGGGCAGGGCGTCCTGCTGGAGGCGCCCACCTTCCCGGAGCCCGTCATCTCCCTGGCCATCGAGCCCAAGACCAAGGCCGACCAGGAAAAGATGGGCATGGCGCTCAACCGGCTGTGCGACGAGGACCCCACCCTCAAGGTGAAGGTGGACGCGGAGACCAACCAGACGCTGATCGCCGGCATGGGCGAGCTGCACCTGGAGATCATCGTGGACCGGCTCAAGCGCGAGTTCAACGTCCAGACGAACACCGGCCGGCCCCAGGTGGCCTACAAGGAGAAGATCCGCGCCACCGCCGAGGCCCGGGGGCGGTACGTCAAGCAGACCGGCGGGCACGGCCAGTTCGGCGACGTCTGGCTGCGGCTGGAGCCCCTGGAGTCCGGAAAAGGCTATGAATACGTGAGTGAAGTGGTCGGGGGGACCGTCCCCAAGGAGTTCTGGCCCGCCGTGGACAAGGGGGTCAAGGAGACCAAGGACGGGGGGATCCTGGCCGGGTACCCTATAGTGGATTTCCGCGCCGTGCTGTATGATGGCTCTTTCCACGACGTCGATTCGTCTGAGATGTCCTTCAAGATCGCGGCGTCGATGGCGTTCAAGGAAGCGTTCATGAAGGCCAAGCCGTGCCTCACGGAGCCGATCATGGACCTCGAAGTGGTGACGCCCGAGGAGTTCATGGGCGACATCATCGGTGACCTGAACTCGCGGCGGGGCCGCATTCAGGGCATGACCTTCCGCGGCAACGCCCGGGTCGTCCGGGCCCTGGTGCCGCTGGGTGAGATGTTCGGATACGCGACGGCGATCCGTTCGATGAGCCAGGGCCGGGCGTCGTATTCGATGGAGTTCAAGTTGTACGAGGAGGTCCCGCGGAACGTGAGCGAGACCATCATCGCCAAATTTCAGGGCACGAAGGGAGAGGCACGCTAACCAATGCAGCGCATCCGGATCAAACTGAAGGCCTTCGATCACCGCCTGCTGGACACCTCGGCGGCGGAGATCGTCGAGACCGTGCGGCGCATGGGCGCCACGGTGTCGGGCCCCATCCCGCTGCCCACCCGCATCGAGCGGTTCACCGTCCTGCGCAGCCCGCACATCGACAAGCGCAGCCGGGAGCAGTTCGAGATCCGGACGCACCGCCGCCTCCTGGACATCCTGGAGCCCACGACGAAGACGGTGGACGCCCTCATGAAACTGGAACTCCCGGCCGGCGTCGGCGTCGAGATCAAGCTGTGAGCCGCGGCATCGGCCTCCTCGGGCAGAAGGTCGGCATGACCCAGGTCTTCGACGGCGAGGGCCGGGCCGTGGGCGGCACCGTGGTCGTCGCGGGCCCGTGCGTCGTCACGGCCGTGAAGACCAAGGCGACCCACGGGTACGACGCCGTGCAGGCCGCCTTCCGCGAGGAGGCCAAGCCGGAGCGCCTCGGCCGCCCGCGCGCGGGCGTGTTCGCGAAGCTCGGCGTGCCCGCGCACCGCGAACTCGCGGAGTTCCGTCCGACCGCGCCGCTGGGCGACCTGGCCCCCGGCGCCAAACTGACCGTGGAGCTCTTCAAGCCCGGCGACCGCGTGGACGTCGTGGGGAACTCCAAGGGCCACGGCTTCCAGGGCGTCGTGAAGCGCCACGGCTTCCAGGGCGGGCCGGACACCCACGGCTCGATGTCGCACCGCGCCCCCGGCTCGATCGGCTCGTCCACGGATCCGGGCCACACCCTGCGCGGGACGCGGATGGCCGGCCGGATGGGCGGCGGCTCCTCGACGATGCAGAACCTCGAGGTCCTCAAGATCGACACGGAGCGGAACCTGCTGGTCCTCAAGGGCGCGATCCCCGGGGCCACGGGCTCGTGGATCAAGATCACCCCGACCATCAAGCGCAAGGCGCCCTCGGCGCGGCGCCTCTGGGTCGCCATCCGCGACCTCGAGGGCGGCGCCAAGACCGCGGTCAAGAAGACCGCCGGGAAGAAGTGACGATGGCGGACACGGCCCTCACCCTCCCGCAGTTCAGCGCCGCCGGCGACCCGGTGGGCTCGCTCCCGGCGCCCGCGCTCCTCGCGGGGCACCCGAACGACCACGCGGTCTACCTCGCGGTCATCGCGCAGCTCTCCAACGCCCGCGTCGGGTCGGCCTCGACCAAGACGAAGGGCGAGGTGAGCGGCGGCGGCAAGAAGCCGTACAAGCAGAAGCACACGGGCCGCGCCCGCCAGGGGTCCACGCGTAACCCGCAGTGGTCCGGCGGCGGCGTGGCGTTCGG
>CAYNUZ010000027.1:0-17836 GCA_964400385.1 uncultured bacterium
CCGACCTCAAGCGCGACCCGTTCGCCGTGGTCAAGGAGCCGTCCGCCGAGGAGCAGAAGATCCTCCAGTTGCAGAAGCGCCTCGACCGGCTGGAGGTGGAGAACAAGCGGTGGGGGATCGCCGGCGGGTTGCTCCTCGGGATCGCCAGCCTGTTCATCGTCCTGATGGTCCGGACCGGCCGGCCGGCCGCGGAGACGCGGGCGGGACGGTTCCTGCTGACCGATGCCGTCGGGCATGTGCGGGCCTCCCTGGAGACCGGGAAGGACGGGCTGCCCTCCCTGACCATGTATGACGAGGCCAACCGGGCCCGGATCGTGCTCGGCCTCGGGGCCGGGGAGGTGCCCTCGCTGGTCCTCGCGGGCACGGACGAGAAGCCCCGGATCAGGATCTCGGTGCCCGCGGACCGGACCCCCACGATCGTGCTCTCGGACGCCTCGTCCCGGGACCGGGCCTGGCTCGGGGTCGAGGGCGGGCTGGCCGGCCTGACCTTTTTCGGGAAGGACACGAAGCCGTACGCCGCCTTCAGCGCGGCGGGGGACGGGGCAGCCGGGCTCACCTTCCTCAACGCAGAGGGGCTCGAGCGCGCGGGGATCGGCCTGAGCGGCGATGCGACGCTGCTGCGGATCGTGGGCGGCCATTCGGGGAGCTCGGCCCTGATGTCGGTGGCGGCGGACGGCTCCCTGACCCTCACGATGAACGACAAGCTCCGCGGGAACCGCTCCCAGCTCCTCTCGGCCGTGGACGGGACCCTCAGCCTGAGCCTGCGCGACAAAAAGGGGTTTGCGGCGATCCTGGGCAGCAGCAAACTGCTGCTCGGCAAGGACCAGGCCGTGGTCTGGAGCGCCCCTTAGGAGGGGTGTCCGCCTCCCCTAGGCATTCGCGGGGGACGGCCTAAAGAGATTCCGCCCTGCCCCCCGCCGGGGGCCCCCGATAGGCTGGAGGACAGGGACGGTTCCGAGTCCGGCCCGTCGCCGCACCCCCCATGGGTCCAGGCGATGCCCTGCGTCCCGGCAGGAAAGGATCGCCCTCCATGTCCCAGCCGAGCCTCCTGGCGCCCTCCCGATGACCGCTCTGGCGGCGGCCTGGCTGGGGGCCGCGGCGCTGGCCGGGCCGTCCGCGACCGGATTCCCGGAGCCGGACCCCGCCTCCGCGACCGTCACGGCGGCCATGGCGGAGGTTTCCTCTACGGAGGCCGTTGCGGCCGCGCCGGTCCCGTCCTCGACCGTGTCGGGCGCGGCGTCCGTGACGGCGACCTGGAGGAATTCCGCGGACGGGGAGTGGGCCTCCAGCGCCTGGCGGAGGTCGGCGCTGAACGTGGCGATGCCGCAGCGCCGCGGAAGGCTGCTGCCGACGAATGCGACCCGGCGCAGGCCGTGGTCAAGGGTGCTTGCCATGGGTGCTCCTCACGCCGGGCGAGGGGCCCATGGCGCGCCGGGGAAGAGAAGAAGGGGGCGACCCGGGGCCGGGCCCGCCAAGGTCGTGGAACCATTATCCTCCCGCGGCGGCACGAATACCAGCGTCGAGGTCGTAGAATGCTCGCCATGACCTCAGGGACGGGCACCGGGATCACCATCGCGGGGCTCACCAAGACCTACCGCAAGGGGCGGATTCGGGCGCTGGACGACGTCTCGCTGGCGGTGGCCCCGGGGGAAGTGTTCGGCGTCATCGGGCCGAACGGGGCGGGCAAGACCACCCTGCTGGGCTGCCTGCTCGGCTTCCTGTTCCCGGACCGGGGGCGCATTGAGCTGGACGGCCGGCCGCCGGACTCGGTGGCCACCCGGCGGCGGGTGGGATACCTGCCCGAACGGCTGATGTTCGACCGGTGGATGACCGGCTGGGGCTTCCTCCAGTACCACCACGCGCTCGCCGGCGGCGCCCCCGACGCCCGGGACGGGGCCTGTGCAGCGCTGCTGGACCGGGTGGGGCTGGACGCCGGCGCCGCCCGGCAGCGGATCGGCACCTACTCCCGCGGGATGCTGCAGCGGCTGGGGCTGGCGCAGGCGCTCATCGGCGCCCCCTCGTTCCTCTTCCTGGACGAGCCCACCTCCGGCATGGATCCCGTCGGCGTGGTGCACATGCGCGGGGTCCTGGAGGGCCTGCGGGGCACCGGCGCGACCATCGTGGTGAACTCCCACCAGCTCGAACAGGTGGAGCGGTTCTGCGACCGGGTGGCGTTCGTGCGGGAGGGGCGGGTGGAGTCGGTCGAGGTCCTGCGCGCCGGGGCAGCGCTCGCCCGGTCCCTCCGGGTGCGGGTGGGGGGGGAGGCGGCGATGGATCGGGCCCGCCCGAAGCTCGAGCGGGTGGCCCGGTCCGCCGGCGCGACACTGCGGGATGTGCGGGACGCGGAAGCCACTTTTGACGTGCCGGATGACGAGGCGGCCGCGGCGCTGCTGGCGGAGCTGGTGAAGGCGGGGATTCCGGTGATCGAGGCGGTGCCCGACCGGGGCCGGCTGGAACGGCTGTTTTTCCAGTGAACCCCACCATTATCCTGACGACGCTGCGGGAGCGGTTCAGCGCGAAGAACAGGTGGTTCAGCGTCGTCCTGATGTTCGCCCTGCCGCTCTTCTATGCCTACGCGATGCCCCAGCTCAAGGAGAGCGGGGTGACGGGCATCTGGGGAGCGCTGCTCGTGTGGATGCTGGGCGCCGGGATCATCGGGGAGGAGGTATCGGCGGGAACCCTCCTGCTCGTGCTGGCGCGGCCGATCCGCCGGTGGGAGTACGTGCTCAGCAAGTGGATCGCCCTTGCGGCGTTGACGGCGGCGATCCTGGCCCTGCAGGCCCTGGCCCTGGCTGCGATCGCGGTCCGGGGCGGACAGCTCCTTGATCCGGCCCTGGCGGGCCTGCGGCTGGCCGAGGCGCTGCTGCTCGGCACCGGGAGCGCCTCGGTCCTCATCCTCTTCTCGGTGCTCGTCCCGGGTGGCAAGGAGGTCTCGTCCATCATGCTGGCCTGGGCCGGGGGCTGGCTCCTGCAGGTCCTGGGGCCGTATCTCGGTTGGATGTGGCTTTTCCATGCGGGGGAAGGGGTGGTCCGGCTGATCTATCCCACGGTCTCCCTGGGGGCGGGTGGGGGAGTCGGAACGGCCTATGCGGTCCTGACGTGGGCCATGACCACCGCGGTCACCCTGCTGGCGGCGGTGGTCGCGTTCAACCGGCGGGAGTTGTCGTATGCCGCAGGCTGACCGCTTCGGTCGTCCCGGAGGCGGAGCCGAAGGGGCTGATCGTTTCGATCGTCCCGGAGGCGGAGCCGAGGGGGATTCCACCCGGGCGACGCCGCGGTGGCTTGTCCTCCTAGCGGGCATCCTGATGGCCGCGTGGATCGCGTTCCGGGTGTACGCTCCGGAGGCGGTGCTGGCCTCCGGGATGTCCGCTGCCATGCGCGCCGCCTCCGCCGGAAATCCCGCCTCCCGCCCGGCGCCGGCCCGGGGGGTTGACACGCCCCGCCCCGGCAGGTAGGATCAACCAGTCCTTTAACCCGGTCCTGCGAGGCCGGGAAGGAGAAAAGACGACGATGCGTATCGCGAGTGCCACCGATGGTGGCGACGACAATCGAAAGTTGATCGAGCTCTGCGACGACGAACTTCTCGTTAGCTGTGTGGTGATAACGCGGCTCCGTGCAGGCAGCAAGTGCCGGCACGGTTTTTTTATGCCTTCATGACCTCCGCCGGCGCCCCCCTCATGGACGCGGCGGCCATCGAGCGCACGCTCGTGCGCATCGCCCATGAAATCAACGAGAAGAACCAGGGCCTCCTCGCCAACATCGTCCTGTTGGGCATCCCGGCCCGCGGGGACGCACTGGCGCGGCGGCTGGCGGGCTTCCTCGGGCGCGACCACCGGATTGCCCCGCCCGTCGGCACGCTGGACATCACCTTCCACCGCGACGACGTGGGCTCCAAGCCCGCGATCCCCAAGACGACCGACATCCCGGGCTCGCTGGACGGGAAGATCGTCGTCCTGGTGGACGACGTCCTGTACACCGGACGGTCGGTCCGGGCGGCCCTGGATGCCCTGAACGACTTCGGCCGCCCCAAGGCCGTCCAGCTCGCGGTGCTGGTGGACCGCGGCCACCGGGAGCTGCCGATCCGGGCCGACTACGTCGGCAAGAACATCCCGACACCCAACGGGGCGAATGTCCGGGTCCTCGTCGCCGAGGTGGACGGGACCGACCTGGTGAGCCTCGAGGAGGTCCGCTGATGGGCGCGGTGGAAGCCGAAACGGCGCGGGCGGCGGTGGAGCCGGTGCCGCACCTGCGCCACAAGGACCTGCTGGAGATCGCCCACCTGACCAAGGAGGAGATCGAGCTGGTGCTCCACACCGCCGATTCCCTCAATGACGTGGCCAGGCACCCGATCAAAAAGCTGCCGACCCTGCGCGGCCGCACGATGGTGAACCTCTTCTACGAAACCTCGACCCGCACCCGGACCTCCTTCGAGCTGGCCGCGGTCCGGCTCTCCGCGGACGTCGTCAACATCGAGGTCGGGACCTCGAGCGTCAAGAAGGGGGAGTCCCTGCTGGACACGGCCCGCACGCTCGAGGCGATGAGCGTGGACTTCATCGTCATGCGCCATGCGGCCTCGGGCGCCCCGCACACCCTGGCCCGGAACCTGCGCGCCTCGGTCATCAACGCCGGCGACGGGCAGCACGAGCACCCGACCCAGGCGCTGCTGGACCTCTACACCGTGCGCGAGAAGCTCGGCGGGATCCAGGGGAAGACGATCACCCTGGTCGGCGACCTGCTGCACAGCCGGGTCGCCCGGTCCAACCTCCAGGCCTTCCTCAAGCTCGGCGCGAAGGTGCGGTTCTGCGGCCCGCCCACGCTCTGTCCGCGCGAGTTCGAGAAGCTGGGGGCGGAAGTCCACCACGACCTGCGGACGGCCCTGTCCGGGGCGGACGTGATCTACGTCCTGCGGCTCCAGTTCGAGCGGCACCGGCTGGGGTTGCTGCCGTCGGTGAAGGCCTACACCCAGCAGTACGGCATCTCCGCCGACCGTGTGACGTGGGCGAAGCCGGGGGCGATGGTCATGCACCCGGGCCCGATGAACCGCGGCGTCGAGATCGGGCACGACGTCGCCGACGGGCCGGAATCGGTGATCGTGAACCAGGTGGCCAACGGGGTCCCGGTCCGGATGGCGGTGCTCTACCTGCTCGAGAGCGGGCGGGCCGCGCGGGCGGCCGCGCCGGCATGAGCGCCCACCTGCTGATTCGCGGCGGCCGGGTGCTGGACCCGGCCACGGGCCGGGACGGCGTCATGGACGTCCGGATCGCGGACGGGAAGATCGCCGACGTGGGGCCGGGGCTCAAGGCCGCCGGGGACGCCGTGATCGAGGCGAAAGGCCTGGTCGTGGCCCCCGGCCTCGTCGACATCCATGTGCACCTGCGGGAGCCGGGCCAGGAGGGCAAGGAAACGGTGGCGTCGGGCACACGGGCGGCCGCGCTGGGCGGCGTCACGTCCGTCGCGTGCATGCCCAATACCATCCCGGCGCTGGATTCGGCGTCCATCATCCAGTACGTCCTGCACAAGGCCGCGACCGAGGGCGTCGTGCGGGTCTACCCGATCGGGTGCATCTCGCAGGACCGCAAGGGCGAGGTGATGGCCGACCTCGCGGGGCTGCGGGACGCCGGGGCGGTCGCGTTCACCGACGACGGCAACTGCGTGATGAATGCCCTGCTCGCGCGCCGCGCCATGATCAACTGCCGGAACCTCGGCGTGCCCTACATCGAGCACGCCGAGGACGAGTCGATGGTGGACGGCGGGGTCATGCACGAGGGCGAGGTTTCGCTCAAGCTGGGGCTGGCCGGCCGGTCGTCGCTGGCAGAGGACGTGATCGTGGGCCGGGACGCGATGCTGGCCGCCGAGTCGGGCGCCCATTTCCACGTGGCGCACATCAGCTCCGCGCGGTCGGTCGAGATCGTCCGGCAGGCGCGCCGCCGCGGGACCCGGATCACGGCGGAGGTGACGCCCCACCACCTCGGGATGACCGACGAGGCAGTGGGCGAGTTCGACACCCAGGCCAAGGTGAACCCGCCGATCCGCGATGAGGCGCACCGGCAGGCGCTGATCGCCGGGGTCAAGGACGGCACGATTGACGCCATCGCCACGGACCACGCCCCGCACGGGCCGCTCGACAAGGACGTCGAGTTCAACCAGGCGGCCTCGGGGATGATCGGGCTCCAGACGATGCTGCCGGTGGTGCTCGACCTCCTCGTGCGCCCGGGCCACCTCACCCTGATGGCGGCGCTCAAGCTCATGACCTCCTCACCGGCGGCGCTGCTGAACCTGCCCGGCGGCACGCTCGCGGTGGGCGCGGCCGCCGACGTGATGGTCTTCGACGAGGCCGGCACCTGGACCGTGAACGCGGCGACCATCGTCTCGAAGAGCCGGAACACGCCGCTGCTGGGCCGGACGATGACCGGCCGGGTGGTCCATACCGTGGTCGGCGGCCGCGTGGTGGTGCGCGACGGGGTGCTCGCATGACCCCTCGACTGGCCACCGCCGGGGGCGCCCAGTGACCGCTCGGGGCCGCGCCCCTCGCGGGGCAAGGGTGCCGGCGGTGCTGGCGCTGGAGGACGGGTCGGTGTTTCCGGGGTACTCCTTCGGGGCGGAAGGCAACACCGGCGGCGAGGTGGTCTTCAACACCAGCATGGGCGGATATGAGGAGGTCCTGACCGACCCCTCGTACAAGGGCCAGATGGTCGCGATGACCGTCTCGCACGTCGGCAACTACGGCATCAACGGCGAGGACGGCGAGTCCGCCCGGCCGCATGTCGAGGGCTACATCGTGCGGGAGGCGTGCGCCACGCCGAGCAACTGGCGGAGCCGGGAGAGCCTGCCCGCCTACCTGAAGCGGTACGGGGTGGTCGGGATCGAGGGCGTGGACACCCGGGCACTGGTGCTGGTCCTGCGGGCCAAGGGCGCGCTGCGCGGGGTGATCTCGACCACGGAGTCCGCCCCCGCCCGGCTGGTGGCGCGGGCGAAAGCGGTGCCGCGGATCGAGGAGCGTGACCTGGTGGCGGAGGTCTGCACCAAGGAGGCCTACGATTGGACCGAGCCGGTGCGCCCCGTCACCGCCGCGCCGGGCACGGGGGAGGCGGCGCAGATGGAGCTCGGGATGGGTCCGGTGCCCTACCGCGTCGTGGTCGTGGACTGCGGGGTGAAGCGGAACATCCTGCGCTCGCTGGTCAGCCAGGGCTGCCGGCCGACCGTGGTGCCCGCCTTCACGTCGGCCGCCGACATCCTGCGGCATGATCCGGACGGCGTCCTCTTCTCGAACGGGCCGGGGGACCCCGAGCGGCTGCCGCGGATCGTCGCCGCCGTGCAGGGGTGCATGGCGAAGGTCCCGGTCTTCGGCATCTGCCTCGGCCACCAGGTGCTCGGGCGGGCGCTGGGCGGCCGGACGTACAAGCTGAAGTTCGGCCACCACGGCGGCAACCAGCCGGTGCAGGACCTGCGCACCGGCAAGGTGGCGATCACGGTCCAGAACCACAATTTCGCGGTGGACCCGAAGAGCCTGCCGAAGGACGCGGAGGTGACCCACCTCAACCTGAACGACCGGACGGTCGAGGGCCTGCGCCACCGCACGCTCCCGGTGTTCTCGGTCCAGTACCACCCGGAGGCGGCGCCGGGGTCGCACGACGCGATCCCGCACTTCCGCGAGTTTGTCGCGCAGATGGCCTCGCGCCGGGCCGCTTCCTGATGCCGAAGCGCACCGACCTCAAGCGCATCCTGATCATCGGCTCCGGCCCGATCGTCATCGGGCAGGGGTGCGAGTTCGACTACTCGGGCACTCAGGCCTGCCGGGCCCTCAAGGCCGAAGGCTATGAGGTCATCCTGATGAACAGCAACCCGGCCACGATCATGACCGACCCCGAGGTGGCGGACCGCACCTATGTCGAGCCGGTCACGGTCGAGTTCGCGGAGAAGGTGATCGCGGCCGAGCGGCCGGACGCCCTGCTGCCGACGCTGGGCGGGCAGACCGGGCTCAACGTCTCGATGGAGCTCTTCGAGAAGGGCATCCTCGCCCGGTACGGCGTGGAGCTGATCGGCGCCCAGCACGAGGCCATCCGGCGCGGCGAGGACCGGAAGGTCTTCAAGCAGACCATGCTCGAGATCGGGCTGGACGTCCCGCGGAGCTCCGAGGTCACGACGGTGGACGAGGCCATGGAGGCGGCGAAGCTGCTCGGCTTCCCGGTGGTCCTGCGCCCGGCGTTCACGCTGGGCGGGACCGGGGGCGGGATCGCGTACAACGCGGACGAGCTGCGGGAGAAGATCCGGCACGCGCTGGACTGGAGCCCGATCCGGCAGGTCCTGCTCGAGGAAAGCGTCCTGGGGTGGAAGGAGTTCGAGCTCGAGGTGATGCGGGACCGCAAGGACAACTGCGTCGTGGTGTGCTCGATCGAGAACCTGGACCCGATGGGGGTCCACACCGGGGACTCGATCACGGTGGCGCCCGCGCAGACCCTCACCGACAAGGAATACCAGCGGATGCGTGACTGGGCCTTCGCGATCATGAAGGCGATCGGGGTCGAGACGGGCGGGTCGAACGTCCAGTTCGCGGTCAACCCGGCCAACGGCCGGATGGTGGTGATCGAGATGAACCCGCGGGTGTCGCGCTCCTCGGCCCTGGCCTCGAAAGCCACGGGGTACCCCATCGCCAAGATCGCCGCGCGGCTGGCGGTGGGCTATACGCTCGACGAGCTGCCGAACGACATCACGAAGAACACCCCGGCCTCGTTCGAGCCGACGATCGACTACGTGGTCACCAAGATCCCGCGGTTCGCCTTCGAGAAGTTTCCCGAGGCCTCCCAGGTCCTGGATACCCAGATGCGCAGCGTCGGGGAGGTCATGGCGATCGGCAGGACCTTCAAGGAAAGCCTCCAGAAGGCCCTGCGGAGCCTGGAGACGGGCCTGGCGGGCCTCCAGGCGGCTCCGGGCCTGCCCGCGGGCCGGCAGGCCCTCCGGGACCGGCTGGCGACGCCCAGCCCGTTGCGCATCCTCCACCTGCGGGACGCGCTGGCCGGCGGCATGACGGCGCAGGAGGTGGCGGCGGTGTCCACGGTGGACCCGTGGTTCGTCGGGCAGCTCGACGAGATCGTGCGTCTCGAGCGGGAGGTCGTCGCCCGGCTGGCGCGGCGGGGGAAGAAGCCGGCGCTGCCGCTCCTGGACCGGGAGCTGCTCCGGCAGGTGAAGCGGGCGGGATTCTCCGACCGGCAGGTCGCGGCGTGGGCCGGGGTCGCCGAGGACGCGGTGGCGCGCCATCGGAAGCGGCTCGGCATCCGGCCGGGCTTCCGGATGGTGGACACCTGCGCCGCGGAGTTCGAGGCGCGGACGCCGTACCTGTACTCCTCGTACGACACCGCCGACGAGGCGCCCCCGACGAAGCGCCGGAAGGTCGCGATCCTCGGCAGCGGCCCCAACCGGATCGGGCAGGGGGTCGAGTTCGACTGCTGCTGCGTCCATGCGGCGTACGCCCTCCGGGAGGAGGGGTATGAGGTCATCATGATCAACTGCAATCCGGAGACCGTCTCGACGGACTACGACACCTCCGACCGCCTCTATTTCGAGCCGCTGACCCAGGAGGACGTCCTCCACATCCTCGAGCGCGAGAAGGTGCATGGCGTCGTCCTCCAGCTCGGCGGCCAGACCCCGCTCAAGCTCGCCGGGGCGCTCAAGGCGGCGGGCATCCCGGTGCTGGGCACGTCGCCGGACGCCATTGACGTCGCCGAGGACCGCAAGCGGTTCGACGCCCTCCTCCGGAAGCTCAAGCTCGACCGGCCGGACGCCGGGACGGCACGGTCACTCGCGGAGGCTCGCGTGGTGGCCCGCCGGGTCGGGTACCCGGTCCTGGTCCGGCCGTCGTACGTCCTGGGGGGCCGCGCCATGATGATCGTCTACGACGAGGAACAGCTCACCGGCGCCATGGCGGGGGCGATCGCCGTCAGCCCGGAGCACCCGGTGCTGATCGACAAGTTCCTCGAGGACGCGATCGAGGTGGACGTGGATTGCGTTGCCGACGGCCGGCAGGTGGTGATCTGCGGGATCATGGAGCACATCGAGGAGGCGGGCATCCACTCCGGCGACTCCGCCATGGTCCTGCCGCCGCACACCCTGGGCCCGAAGATCGTCCAGCGGATCGCCGCGATGACGACCTCGCTGGCGCTGGCCCTGAAGGTCAAGGGCCTCATGAACGCGCAGTACGCCATCAAGAACGACACGGTTTACGTCATCGAGGTGAACCCCCGGGCCTCGCGGACCGTGCCGTTCACCAGCAAGGTCACCGGCATCCCCTGGGCCAAGGTCGCGACCCGGGTGATGCTCGGGAAGACCCTGGCCCAGATGAAGATCGCCAAGGTGCCGCCGTACCGGCATGTCGGCATCAAGGAGTCGGTCTTCCCGTTCGACCGGTTCCAGGGTGCGGACATCCTGCTCGGCCCCGAGATGAAGTCCACCGGCGAGGTCATGGGCATTGACCTCACCTTCGGCGCGGCCTTCGCCAAGTCCCAGCTCGCCGCCGGCCAGCGGCTGCCGTCGGGCGGGGCGGTCTTCATCAGCGTGGCCGAGCACGACAAGCGGGGCGTGGCCGCGGTGGGGCGGTCGCTGGTGGACGGCGGCTTCCGCCTGATCGCCACCGCGGGAACCACGCAGGTCCTGGCGGCCGCGGGCATCCCGGTCACCACGGTCCCCAAGCTGCACGAAGGCGTCCGGCCGAACGTGGTGGACCTGATCAAGAACGGCGAGATCAAGCTCATCGTCAACACGCCGCAGGGCAAGGGCTCGCGCGGCGACAGCTTCTTCATCCGCCGGGCGGCGGTGCAGCACCGGGTCCCGGTGGTGACGACGCTTTCCGGAGCCCAGGCGCTGGTGAGCGCGCTGGCGAGCATCCGGCAGAAAGCCCTGGAGGTGCGGGCCCTCCAGGAGTACTACCCCGGGCGGGTCGGGGGACGGAAGACGTCCCGCGCCAGGGCGTGACCGCCACCGCGTCATCCGGCGTCGAGGTCATCGCCCGGGTGCGGGCCATGCGGACGCTGTCGAATCCGGAGTACCGCGAGATGGACCTGGAAGCGCCCGCCGTCACCTCCGCCGCTCTGCCGGGACAGTTTGTCCATGTGAGGCTCCCCGCGGGCCGCGGACCGCTCCTGCGGCGTCCGTTCAGCATCTCGGGCGCGGACGGCGGCGTCCTCACCCTCCTGTTCAAGCGGGTGGGGGAGCTGACCGGCGAACTCGCCGGGCTGCGGGCCGGGGACGAGGTGGATGTCCTGGGGCCGCTGGGTCACGGGTACGACCTCGGATTTTCCCCGGTGGACCGGGCCTTCCTGGTGGGCGGCGGATACGGGGTGGCGCCGCTGCTCCTGCTCGCGAAAGTGCTTCACGCCCGCGGGCTGGCCCGGGAAATCCACCTGCTGGTGGGGGCGCGAAGTGCGGCGCACCTGCTCTGGCAGGACCGGCTAGGCGCGGAGGCTGCGTGGCTCAAGGCGGGGTGGGCAACCGATGACGGTTCAGCGGGATTCAAGGGCACCGTCCTCGACCTCCTCCAGGAGCGCCTGCAGGCCGGCGCCGGCTCCGCCCGGCTTTTCGGGTGCGGACCGATGCGGATGCTGGGGGCGATGGCCGCCCGGTGGCCGGACCTGCCGTACCAGGCCGCGGTCGAGAACCAGATGGGGTGCGGCATCGGGGTGTGCATGGGGTGCGTCCTGCCCGTGAACGGCGGCGCCACGGCCTACGACCGGTATGCCCGCATCTGCTCGGAGGGGCCGGTGTTCGACGGCCGCCGGATTGACTGGAAGGCATGTCCGGCCCACTGATGGCCATCACCCCGGACCTGGCGGTGGAGTTTGCCGGGATGAGGCTGAAGACGCCCGTCCTCGTCGCCTCCGGGACTTTCGGGTACGCGGGCGAGTTCAAGGACCGGATGGACCTCACGGCGCTCGGCGGCATCATCGTCAAGAGCCTCACGCTGGAGCCGCGTGGCGGGAACGCCCCGCAGCGCATCGCCGAGACCCCCGCCGGTATGCTGAACTCAATCGGGCTCCAGAATGTCGGGGTGGATGCCTTCATCGCGGACAAGCTGCCCTTTCTCCGGACACTCGGCGTGCCCGTGCTTGCCAACGTGGCCGGCACGACCATGGAGGACTACGAAGAGGTCTGCCGGCGGCTGGCCGCGGCGGGCGGCATCGCCGCGATCGAGCTGAACATCTCCTGCCCTAACGTCAAGAAGGGGGGGATGGAGTTCGGCGTGGATCCCGGGCTGGCCGAGGAGGTCACGCGCCGGTGCAAACAGGCCTTCGGCGGCCCGCTGGTGGTGAAGCTCTCGCCGAACGTCACGGATATCACCCTGATCGCTAAGGCCGCCCAGGCGGGTGGCGCGGACGGCCTGACCGCCATCAACACGGTGCTGGGGATGGCCGTGGACGCGGAAACCCGGCGGCCGAAGCTCTCCATGACCTTCGGGGGGCTCTCCGGCCCCGCCATCAAGCCGGTGGCCCTGCGGTGCGTCTGGCAGGTCGCAAAGGCGGTCAGCCTGCCCATCCTCGGGACGGGCGGCATCGCCACGGGCCGCGACGCCGTGGAGTTCCTGCTGGCCGGCGCCACCGCGGTGGCGGTCGGGACGGCGAGCTTCACCGAACCCGCCGCCGCCAACCGGGTCACTGCCGAGCTGCGGGCCTGGCTGGCGGACCACGGGGTGGCCAGCCCGCGGGCGCTGGTCAAGGCCGCGCATGCGTAACTCCATGTGGGCGGTCGGCCTGCTGGCGGCGACGGGGTGCGTCCAGATCGGCGCTCGGCCGGAGCCGTCCGGGTCTCCCGGGCGGTGGGTGGAGGAGGGGTATGCCTCCTGGTACGGGATGCAATCCGGCAAGGTCTTCGAGCACGGGAAGCTGACGGCGAGCGGCAAGCGGTACGACCAGAATGCCATGACCGCGGCGCACAAGACGCTGCCGCTCGGCACCCGGGTGAAGGTCACCAACCTCGAGAACGGCCGGACGATCGTGGTCGTGGTCAACGACCGGGGGCCGTACATTGACGGGCGGATCATTGACCTGACCCTGCGCGGCGCGCGGATCCTGGGTTACAAGGACAAAGGGACGGCGCGTGTTCGCATCGAGGCCCTCCCGTGACGGGCCGCGAGCGGCTCGTCCTCGCGCTGGACGTGGAGACCCCGGCGGCGGCCCTCGAGCTGGCCCGGAAGACGTCCCCGTGGGTCGGTGTCTTCAAGGCGAGTCCGGCGCACGTCTATCAGGATGGGGCGGCCTATATCGCGGCATTGAAGGCGCTCGGAAAGGAGGTCTTTCTCGACCTCAAGCTCTACGACATCCCGGAAACGGTCGCCCGGCTGACCCGGCAGGTCGGCCGGATGGGGGTGGATTACCTGACCGTGCACGCCGGGGGCGGCTCGAAGATGATGGCGGCGGCGCAGGCCGCGGCGGCCGAGTCGGGCCGCCTGAAACTCCTCGGCGTCACGATCCTCACCTCATTCGACCAGCCCCAGCTCGACCGGGAGTGGAAGCTGGGAGAGCCGATCCAGGACCGGGTGCTGGGCTGGGCCGGGCTTGCGCGGGAGGCCGGATTGTGGGGCATCGTCTGCTCGCCGCTGGAGCTGGCCGCGGTCCGGGCCCGGTTCGCCGACACGATCCAGACCGTGGTGCCGGGCATCCGGGGGCCGGGTGACGCAAAGGGGGATCAGGCCAGGACGATGGCGCCCGCGGAAGCGGTGCGGGCGGGCGCCAGCCTGATCGTGGTGGGGCGGCCCATCGTGGCGCAGCCCGACCCTGCCGCGGCGGCGGAGCGGATCGCGAAAGAACTCGAGGAGGTGGCGGGATGACCCCGGAAGAAGTGATGAAGATCCTGGAGAAGTCGCAAGCCGTCCTGACCGGTCATTTCCTGCTCTCGTCCGGTCTCCACAGCGACCGGTACGTCCAGTGCGCCCTGGCCACCCGCGATCCAAAGGACGGCGAGCGTCTTGGGGCCGGGATCGCGGCGCATTTCAAGGCCGAGGCTCCGACGCTGGTGGTCGGACCCGCGCTGGGCGGCGTGATCATCGCCTACGAGGTGGCCCGGGCCCTGGGCGTCCCGAACATCTTCGCGGAGCGGCAGGATGGCGTCATGAGCATCCGGCGGGGGTTCAAGGTCGCCACGTCCGACCGGGTGGTCATCGTGGAGGACGTCTTCACGACGGGAAAGTCCACGATGGAGGTCGCGGCCCTCGTGACCGCGGCGGGAGCCACGCTGGTCGGATTCGGCTCCATCGTGGACCGGACCGGCGGCGCGTCCAAGCTCACGCTCCCGCCGCGCTCCCTCATCGCGCTCACGTTCAACACCTATCAGGCGGCCGATTGCCCCCTTTGCCGTTCCGGCTCAGTCGCCATCAAGCCCGGCAGCCGGCCCCAGCCGGCGTAGCCTAGACCCCCGGCAGGCCGGGGATGGGTTTCTTGCCGGGAGGCGGGGGAGGGACCGGCGACTCGCCCGGATCGAGGTCGTGGAGCGTGGCTTCGCGGGCCGGAACGTAGAGCCGGTTGATCGCCTCCTGCGGCGTGTCATGGAAGAGGACGCCCAGCGACCAGTTGCCCAGCGGCGGGATCAGGCCCCGCTCCAGCCACATGATCCGGCCGGTCAGCCAGACGATCTTGCCCGCGGGCAGCAGGTGAAAGGAAAGCCGCAGGAGGTCGTTCACGTGGACCATCTCGCCGCGGTCGATATGCAGGAGCATCCCGGTCATGCTGATGTTGGTCGCGACCACCGGGAACCGCCCGGCTCCCTGGATGTGCATCGGATCGGCGTGGCCGTGCATCAGGATCTTGTACCGGGGGTAGACCCGCCGGTCGGCGCCTCCGGGATCAGCCACGGACGCTTCCGCGCTCCATCTCCACATCATAGAAAGGGGGTGCCCCGTGTATGGTGATTGCCGTCACGCACCCGTCGCGCCGTAAGATGAAGGCTGAGATGGCACCGCAGGCGCCGAATCCCGTCGTGGTTGAGCGCACCGTCCGGGTTGCCGTCCCTCCCGACCGGTTGTGGGGGCTGGTCGCCGATACCGACCGGCTCAACCAGGCGGTGGGGCTCCCGGCGGTCAGGTACCGGTACGAGGAAGGAACCTCCGGCCGGCGGCGGCTGATCGGGGCGATGCGGCTGTACGGGATCCCGCTCGAATGGGAGGAGAAGCCCTACGAATGGATCCGCCCGGTCTGGCACCAGGTGGAGCGGGTGTTCACCAGCGGGCTGGTGCGCTCCTACCGGTTCGGGGTCCGGCTGGCGCCGTGGCAGGCCGGGACCGAGGTCACGGTGTTCGGGCGGTTCGTTCCCCGGTACGCCGCGGCTCGACCGGCCGTGCGGCTCATCGGCGGCAGCCAGATTCGCGCGTATGCCCGGTGGATCGAGCGCAACGCCTCCGCCGCGCCCGCCACGGTCGCCATGGTCGCGATCGGCCGGCCGGACGCGGACGAGGCGAATGCGCAGCGGATCGCCCGCGCGATCGCCGGGCGGCTCGAGCCCGAGCAGCGTCCGGTCCTGGAGGCGCTCGTCAGCACGCTCCTGACGGGGGCCGAGCGCGAGGTCGTCGGCATGCGGCCGTTCGCATGGGCCGACCGCGAGGGCGTGCCGCGGCGGCAGGCACTGCGGGTCTTCCTCGAGGCCACCGTCGGCGGGCTGCTCGACATGGAATGGGCCCTGCTGTGCCCGCACTGCCGGGGCCGGCCCTCCGGCGCCGGCCTGCTCAAGGAGCTGGGGTCGGACGCCGAGTGCACGGCCTGCGCCCGGAAGTTCGCGGTCGAGATCGACCGCTCGGTCGAGGCCCGGTTCACCGTGACCAGGGCGGTCCGCGATGCGCAGGACCGGATGTTCTGCCGCGGGTCGCCGATGCGTACCCCGTTCATCGTGGCCCAGCTCCTCGTGCCGCCGGGGGACGGCCTCACGGTGACGGAGCGGCTCCCGGTGGGGGCCTACCGGCTCCGGCTGGCGGGGCGGGACCTCCCGCTCTTCGTCCGCACGTGGCAGGAGCGGGGCACGGCCGACGCGTCGGGGCCCGCCGGCGTTCCTGGCGCCCAGGTGATCGTCGGCGGCGACGGGCCGCTCGGGATCCGGCATGGGGAGGCGACCGAGGAGCTCTGCTCGATCGAGGTCGTGGAGTGGGAGGACCAGGCCGCCACGGCCGCCTTCGTCGCCACCCTCCCGGTCTACCAGCGGCTCTTCGCGGCCGACGTGCTGGCCCCGGGGCAGGAAATCGGCGTGCGGCGCCTGGTCTTCATGTTCAGCGACCTCAAGGGGTCCACGGCCCTGTACCAGGCGATCGGCGACGCCCGGGCGTTTGCGGTGGTGCGGGAGCATTTCGCGGTCTTTGACCGCATCATCGGGGAGCGGAAGGGGACCATGGTCAAGACCGTCGGCGATGCGGTGATGGCCGTCTTTCCGTCCGCCGCGGACGCAATCGCCGCGACCCGGGAGGCCCATGCGGCGATGCCGGACCGGGTCCACCTGCGGATCGGGCTCCACGCGGGCCCTGCGCTCGCGGTCCAGCTCAACGGCCGGAACGATTTCTTCGGGACCACGGTGAACCTGGCCTCGCGCCTGGAACACCTGGCCGGGCCGGGTGAAACCATCGTCTCCGAGGACGTGGCCGCGGAAGCCGGTGGGTTCGACCCGGCGTCAGGCGAGCGGGTGAACCTCAAGGGGTTCGATGACGCGATCCAGGTCCACCGCCTCCCGGCTTCCCGGGCGGCGGCGGCCTGAAGGCTACTTCAGGACTTCCGCGAGGAAGCCGCGCATCGCGTCCCATGACCGCCGGTCGGCCGCCTCGTTGTAGGCCATGCCGGACTTCGGGTCATTGCCGGCCTCCTTCACCGTGAAGCTGTGGACCGCGCCGCTGTAGATCGCCACCTGCCAGTCCGCGCCCGCCGCCGTCAGCTCATCCTCGAGGCCGGGCAGCCCGGCCATCGTCCACTTGTCCGCGCCGCCCTGGCAGACCAGGACCTTGGCCTTGACCTTGCCCGGCTCCGCCGGCTTGGGCGTCGCCAGCCCCCCGTGAAAGCTCACGACGCCGCGGAGATCCTCTCCGGCGCGGGCAAGTTCCAGGACCGTGGTGCCCCCGAAGCAGTACCCGATCGCCGCCACGCGCGCGGGATCGGCCAGTGGGTGCTGGAGCAGGCGCGCCAGGCCCGCGTGGGCCCGGGTGCGCATGAGGAGCCGGTCGTTCTGGTAGATGCCGGCCAGCTTGGCCGCCTCGTCGTGGTCCTTGGCGTAGACGCCCTTGCCGTACATGTCGCAGGCGAAGGCGAGATAGCCGAGGCCCGCGAGCTGGTCGGCCCGGCGCCGGGCGTACGGGCTGTGGCCCATCCATTCGTGGACCACGAGGACCGCGGGGCGCTTGCCGGCCGTGGCATCGTCCCAGGCGAAGTAGCCCTGGAGCACGATCGCGCCGTCCCGGTAGTCCACCGCTTCCGTCTTCACCGCTCCGTACCCGGCACCCGCGACCAGTGCCAGCACCCCGACCCATGTCCCGACGATGCGCATCTTCCGCCTCCTTGGGGGGGCGGCCCGCTCG
The DNA here is from genome assembly GCA_964400385.1 of uncultured bacterium. Taxonomy (GTDB): domain Bacteria; phylum Oederibacteriota; class CAKKQC01; order CAKKQC01; family CAKKQC01; genus CAYNUZ01. Next base: position 17,525 of record CAYNUZ010000027.1, read on the forward strand.
GCCGTGGACCCCGGAGGCCTACGATATCAGGGGGCGCGCCGAGTCTATACTGGAACGATGCGGAACATGCCGATCCGTCCCGCCTTCCGGTGACCCCGCCGCCCGTCCGCGTGGCGGTCGCCGGGCTGGGCGCCTGGGGCGCCAACCACCTGCGCGTGTTCCAGTCGCTCGAGGGGGCGGAGCTCGTGGGGTGCTGCGATCCCGATCCCCGGGCCCTGCGGCGGGTCGCCCGGCAGGCCCGCGGCGTGCCCGCCTGGTCCACCCACCGGGCCATGCTGGCGGCGGCCGCGCCCGATGCGGTGGTCGTGGCCA
>CAYNUZ010000028.1:0-17504 GCA_964400385.1 uncultured bacterium
GGTGGCGATGAGGCCCGCGATCAGGAGCAGCCACGCGGGGGTGGCCGAGATGAGGGTGCGTTCCCCGAAGACCGGCTTCCCCACGGCGCTCGCGACCAGTTCGACGCCGACCGGGACCAGCGCCCACAGCAGGAGCAGCCGGCGCGGCCGGCCCGCCGGGGCGGCCACCCCGCCGAGCGCCGCCCCGAGGGCGACCGTGAGCGCCCCCAGCGTGGTCAGCCACGGCGCCTGCATGAACCCCGCGCCCACCGCCCCGAGGAACCAGTACGCGAGCTCCCGGACCGGCAGGTCCGACCCGTATCCGCGGGTGACGACGGCCGCCTTGAGGAAGAGCGGGAACCACGGCAGGAAGCAGCCGCCGACCACCAGCACCCACCGCACGCCGCCCCGGCGGGCGCGGGCCCGGTCCCAGCCGCCGAACACCAGGATCGCGGCCTGGGCGATCAGGAGCAGGGCGCCCATGAAGTGGGTGTAGAGGAGCGCCAGCCCCGCGGCAACAAAGACCCGGTACCCGGCCCTGGATTTCGCCGCCAGCCACTCCCGCATTCCCCACATGGAAGCCAGCGAGAGGAACTCGACCGGCGCGTACATCCGCGCCTCGGTCGCGAATCCGAGATGGAACGGGTTGATGGCCAGCAGGAAGGCCGCCACGACCCCCGTGGCCGTGGAAACCAGCCGGGCGCCGATCAGGTAGATGAGCGGGATCGAGGCAAGGTGGAAGAGGACCGAGCTGAGCCGGAGCCAGACCTCGGACCGGCCGAGGAACATCCACGCGTGCAGGAAGAGGAAGTAGAGGGGCGGGTAGGCGTCCCGCGCCGCGGCATTCAGGACCACCAGCCCGGCGGACGGCAGGGCCGCGAACTCGAAGGAATGGGTCTCGTCGATCCACAGCGACGGCCGGCCCAGCCCGATGCCGCAGAGGACGGCCGCGAGGGCCGTCGCGGCGCCGACCCAGGACCGGGCCGCGCGGCGGCTCACCGCGGGCGGTAGGCGCCCGTGGCGTCGCTCCACCGGATCCGCGCGATGCCCCACAGCGCCCCCAGCGTGGCCTGCACGATCCGGACCTTGGAGTTGGGGTTGTCCTTCCACACCACGGGGACCTCGTCCACCCGCAGCCCGCGCCGCGCGGCGATGTACAGGATCTCCGCGTCGAAGCTCCAGCCGTCAATGCGCTGCGCGGCGAACAGCGTCCGCGCGACCTTCCCGTCGAGGGCCTTGAACCCGCAGGTCACGTCGGAGACCTGCACCAGCAGCCGGCGCACCAGCCAGGTGAAGACCTTCCCCATGCTCTCCCGCCACAGCGGCTGCCGCTGCACGAGGTTCGCGCCCGCCATCTTGCGCGACCCGATGGCCAGGTCCGCGCCCTTGTCCAGCCGCGCCTCGAGCTTGGGCCACTCCTCGGGCTTCGTGGAGAGGTCGGCGTCGAGGAAGAGCACCCGCGTGCCGCGCGAGGCCAGGATCCCCTTGCGCAGCGCGTGGCCCTTGCCGCGGTTCACCGGGTACGAGACGACCCGCGCCTCCCGGACCCGCTTCGCCGCGGCCCGGGCCGCGGCCTCGGTGCCGTCGGGGCTGCCGTCGTTGACCACGATGATCTCGAACCGCTTCCGCCGCTTGCGGAAGTACTCCGCCAGCCGGCCCACGCAGTACCCGATCCGGTACTCCTCGCGGTACGCGGGGACGACGATCGAGAGGTACGGCGCGCTCATGCCAGTCGGATGACGGCCACGTCCCGCGCCGGCAACATCCACGTTCCCGCGACCGGTTTCCCGGTCAGGACGTTCCGCCCCTTGATCCCGCCCAGCGCCGCGGCCTTCTCACCGTGGTTCATGACGATCAGCGTCGCCTTCCGGTCCGGGCCGGAACGCAGGGCGAACTCGACGCCCGCCGGCCCGGTGAACCGCGGCTTCACGCCCGCGTCGGCCAGCGCCCGGGCCATGATCGTGTCGAGGAGCGGCGGCTCGAACCAGCCCGCGAGGGTCGTGACCCGGCCCTTCCCCGCCCGCCGGGTGACCACCGCCGGCCGGCCCGCGACCCAGAGGTTGTCCCGCCCGAAGGTGGCCAGGACCTGCGCGTCCTTCTGGATGACCCGCAGCCGTTCGGCCCAGACCCGCGCCTGCCCCTTCCCGAACGAGCCCGCGACCGCGATCGGCGCGACCAGCGGATACACGTCCTCGACCTCCACCCCGGCGAGCGCCGCCAGCGGCCCGGGCGGCAGCGCCGGGCGCATCGCGTTCTCGGTGTCCTTGACGCCCGTCCGGGTCGTGAGGACCAGGTGACCACCGCCACGGACGTATTCCAGCAGGACCTCGGCCGCGTGATCAGACAGGAGCCAGAGCGCCGGGGCGACGACGAGCGCGTACCCGGACAGGGGCTCCCCCGCATTGACCACGTCCACGGCATGGTGCCGGGCGAAGACGGGCGCGTAGTGGGCGCGGAAGTGGCCGACCCAGTCGTAGTCCTTGTGGTGCCGCTGGAAGTTGACGGCCCAGCGGGCGTCGTACGAGTTGATGATCGCCACCTTCGCCGGCGGGGTGGTCCCGGCCAGGGCGGGGCCGGCCCTGCGGAACTCCGCCCCGAGGTCCGCCAGCTCGTCGAAGCACGGCCGCGGGTTGCCGTCCTGCCCGATCAGCGATCCGTGGAGCTGCTCCTGCCCGCCGGGCGCGTTGCGCCACTGCCAGTACAGGACCGCGTCCGCCCCGTGCGCCACCGCCTGCCAGTTCCGCAGCCGGATCCGGCCCGGCTCGTGCATCGTGTTGATGGCGCCCCAGTTCACGCTGCTGGGCTGCGTCTCCATCAGCCAGAAGTTCTTCCGCTTGAAGCCGCGGGTGAGGTCGTGCGGCAGCGCATCGTCCACGGGATCCGGCGTCCCCGCCGGCCAGTAGCTGTCCCACGACGCCAGGTCCAGGTCGCGCGCCACCTCGTAGTGGTCGAACAGGTCGAACCACCCCATCAGGTTGGTGGTGATCCACTGCCGCCGGTCGGCGTATTTCCGGATCGCCTGGATCTGGACCTTCTGGTAGACGCGGTAGGTATAGGTATGGAAGCGCTGCCACTCGAGCAGGAGGCCGGGGTTGTGGCCGCCCCCCTTCGGGGTCGGGATCTGCTCCCAGGCCTGGTAATCCTCGCTCCAGTACGCCCCGGACCACCGGTCGTTGAGCTGCTTGAGCGTCCGGTACTTCACCTTCAGCCACTCCTGGAATTGCCGCCGCGTGTCGAGGTCGTGCGAGTTGTGGTTGTACTCGTTGTCGATCTGCCAGCCGACGACCCGCCGGTGCTTCCCGTACCGCTTCGCCATCTCCGCCGCGATCCGCCGGCAGAACCGGAGGTACGTCTGGTTGAGCGGCCGGAAGTGGCACCGGCCGCCGTGCTCGGCGGCCCGCCCGTCGGACCCGATCGAGAGGGTGTTCGGGTAGGTGTGCGTGAGCCACGCCGGGGGCGCGGCGGTGGGCGTGCCCATGACCACGTCGAGCCCGGCCTGGTCGCAGAGCGCCACCGCCTTGTCCAGCCACGCGAACGCGAACTCCCCTTCCCGCGGCTCCATGGTGGACCAGGCGAACTCGCCCACCCGGACCACGGTGAAGTTGGCCCGCTTCATCAACGCGAGGTCGCGGGGCCACCGGGCTTCCGGCCAGTGCTCCGGGTACCACGCCGCGCCGAACGCGATCGCCGGCACTACAGCCCGGTCCGGCGGGCGGCGTCGCGGTACTGGCAGAGCCGGCAGCCGGGGCTGGCCGGCGGGATATCCGGCTTCTCCAGCAGCTTCACGACGTCGCCCAGGTAGGCGCGGAAGGCCGCGTCGTCCCGCGGGATCTCCAGCCACGCCAGCTTGCCGGAGAGCGCGGCGGCCCCCAGCCCGTCCCCGGAGAACGTCTTCGGGTCGTACACCAGGAGCCCGAGTTTCGTGATGGGCGCCAGGCCTTGCGAGCCATTCGCCGGGTGTTCCAGCGCGAGCGCATAGGCGTGCAACTGGCGGGAGTACTTCACGGTGTTGTCGCCCCGGATGTCGGACGTCTTGAAGTCGATGACCGCGTAGGAGTCGTCGTCCAGCCGCAGGACGGTGTCGAACTTGCCCTTGATGAAGCACGCCGAAGCGGCTCCCGGCGGCGTCACGGGGGCGGATTCGACCCAGTCAGACGGCGGGTTCAGCACGGTACCGGCCGGCATCCCGGCCGCCATCGCACTGGTGTGCTTGCCCTCGTAGAACGCCTTCATGGCCTCGTCAATGGCGTTGAAGATCTTCGGGAAGGGCAGTTGCGGCCGGTCCAGCTTGCCGGTGACCTTGAGGTAGAAGCACCGCCTGCACTCCTCCCACAGGAACGCGAAATCCGACGGGCTCAGCTTCCAGGGGGTGGCCGGCATCCGCCCATTTTAGCCTCGCGCCGGGCCGGAACGCACCCCCGGGTCCGTTGCTATGGTGGTCGCTGTGACCCCGCCTTCCCTGACCCTCGCCGTCTGCGCGCTCGTCTTCCTCGCCGGGCTGGTGGACTCGATCGCCGGCGGCGGGGGGCTGATCTCGCTGCCGGCGTACTTCGCGGCGGGGCTGCCGCCGCATGTGGCGCTGGCCACGAACAAGTTCTCGTCCTGCTGCGGCACCTCCACCACGCTCCTGCCGTACTGGCGGTCCGGCGCGATGCGGGTGCGCGCCAGCCTGGCGGCGGCGGCCGGCGCGGTCCTGGGGTCCATGCTGGGCGCGAAGCTCGTCCTCCTGGTCTCCGCGGAGGTCATGACCGGCGTCCTGCTGGTCCTCGTCCCGGCCGTGCTCGGGGTCGTCCTCTTCCGGGACCGGCTGCTGCGCGCCCGGCCCCGGCTCCATCCCCGCCACCAGGCCGCGGCCGCCGCGGCGATCGGGGCGGTGGTGGGAACGTACGACGGGTTCTTCGGCCCGGGCACCGGCACCTTCCTGACGATCGCCTTCTCGATCTTCCTCGGGTTCAGCCTGCTGTCGGCCTCCGCCAGCGCGCGGGCGGCAAACCTGGCCAGCAACGCGGGGTCGCTGGCGGTCTTTCTCCGGCACGGGAAGGTCCTGTTTCCGCTCGCGGTCTATGCCGCCGCCGCCGGGATGTGCGGCAACTTCATCGGCGCCCGGCTGGCGGTGCGCCACGGCGACCGCGTGATCCGGCCGGTCCTCGTGCTGGTCCTGGTCCTGCTGCTGGGTGAGGTGGTCCGCCGCCGCTGGTTCGCCTGACCCGGACTACCGCCTCACCTCGGCGAGCCGGAGGTCCCGGTCGAGGTCGCGGACCTCGTCCGCGAGCGGGCTGAGCGCCCGGCCCCGGGCCAGCGCCGCGCGGGCGCCGGGCAGGTCCTTCCCCCGGAGCTGCGCGCGGGCCAATGAGAACCAGAGCGCGGCATATCCCGGCTCGATCCGCACCGCCGCCCGCAACTCCGCCACGCCCTCGGCCACTGCCCCGTCGGCCGCCGCCGCCTCCCCGTAGACGCCCCGCAGGTACGCGCTGTCGGCGCCCATGGCGAGGGCCTGCCGGAAGACGGTCCGCCGGTCCGCCTGCGTCCGCCCCTTGAGGATCCGCCGCAGCACGAGGTCCTGCGGCCCCGGCAGGTCGAGCTTCGGCGCGGCCGGCCCGGGGGGGCCCAGCGCGTACACCGCGATCTCGCCCCGCTGGTGCATGAGCCGCGCGCGGCGGTTCCACCACCGGGCCCAGATTCCGATCCGGCCCGCCTCCCACGACTCGCCGGCGCTCAGCGCCATGGCCTTGTCCCGGATGTACCAGACGGTCCGGATGTTCCACTGGCGGAACTGCCGGTCCAGCGCCGCCTCGTCGCCCCGCCGCTGCGGCAGCCGCCACAGCCACCGGCGCGACCCGGGCGCGTCGCAGTCGAACAGCGCGTCCCGGTCGAGCATGTACGCCTGCACGTCGCTGACCACCGCCACGCGCTCACCGGGGGGCGTCGTATGGTTCACGATGTTCGCGGTGATCGCGTACCACGGGCTGGGCACCCGCACCCGGGCGTAGAAGTTGTCGGCGGGCTCCATGCCCAGCGCCACCCAGTACGAGGTGAACATCCGGTGCATGTCCAGCAGGTGGTACCCTGCGCCCAGCGCGACGGACCCGAAGGCCACCGCGGACACCACGGCGCGGAGCGGCCGCATGCCCGCGTCCGCGATGCCGCGCCACAGCACCGCGGCCAGGACCGCCAGGGGCAGCGCGTACGGCTGCCAGTACCGGCCGTCCGGCGAGAGCACCAGCGTGAACGCGGTGCCCGTGAGCACGAACACCTTGAGGAATCCGCCGAACCCGCGCCACCGCAGGGCCAGCCCGGGCGCCAGCGCGAACAGGAGCGGCGGGTAGACGGCGAACGCCTTCCCGTTGAGGAACTCCCAGGGCCCCAGCAGGAGCGCGCGGCCGCGCTGCGCCCAGGTCACCGGCAGGAGCTTGGGGATCACCTCGGCCATCGCGGACTGGCTCATGCCGCCCGCCCACTCCAGCCCGTGGAACCGGGCATACAGGAAGGGCGCCACGGGGTCACCGGTGAACAGCGTGTTCTTCGCCAGCCACGGCAGGACCGGGACCGCCGCGACGAGCCCCATCCCGACCAGGTCCGCGATCCCGGTCTCCCCCGACGCCAGCAGCGCGGCGCCCAGCGCCAGCGCGGCCAGGACCCCCGTGTATTTCGTCGCCATCGCGAACCCCAGCAGGAGCGCCGCCTCGCCGCGCCGCCCGCGCCACGCCGCCCGGAGCGCCAGCAGCTCGAAGAAGGTCAGGCCGAGGTCAATGTAGTTCTCCGACGCCAGCGTGCCGACGAGCGGCAGCGTCATCGCCGGCGCCACCGCCCGGAGCACGTCGCCGCGGCCCAGCGACGGCGCCAGCCCGGCCAGCCGGAACATCCCCAGCGCACACGCGGGCCAGAAGGCGAAGTTCACGAGCTTCGCGCCGCCCTCCCCCGCGAGCAGCCAGCCGAGCCCGTACAGCATCTCGACGAGCTGGGGGTAGTGGGAGGGATAGATGGCGGGGACGAAATAGATCTTGTGCAGCATCGCGTACACCTTGGGGAGTCGCAGGTGGTAGTACGCGGGGTCCCATCCGACCTCCGGACCGAGCGACATCACCAGGCACGTCGCGCCCATCAGCCCCAGCGCCGCCCAGAGCGCCTTCGCCTCCCCGGTTCCCGTCGCGAGCCCGGCGCGCACCTCGGCCCAGCCGAACGAGAACCTGGTCCGCTCCACGGCCATCCACCGAATCGCGCCCGTGCCCGCGATCGCCCAGGCGATCGCCGGGTGAAAGAGTCCGGCCAGCCCCGCTCCGAAGGCGCCGAGCCCGCAGGCGCCCAGCCCCAGCCCGAAATCCGGCAGCCACGCCTCTCCCAGCGGGACCCGCCGGCGCATCCACCGGCCGGCGGCCGCCCCGTGCGACCACGCGCCGAGGAGGAGCGCCGCCACGCAGGCCGTGTCGTGCAGGTGGTGGCCCCAGGCCGGGAAGAACGTTCCGGAATCGAAGCTCCCGGCGGGATAGTGGATCAGCTTGGCCCAGGCATCGGTGAGGACGAACGGCAGGTTGAGGCCGTGGACCTCGTTGACCGTGGCCAGGACGCCGAACAGGGCCAGCGCCCAGCCGGCGGCGCCGGCCGTCACCGCCCTATGCCCCTTCGAGGAGGAGCAGGGTGACGCCACGGGCGGGGACGGGCGGCGTCAGCACGCGCTTGCGGTACGACCCGAGGTACCGCGGGGCCCCGCCGTCCAGCACCGAGACCCGGGCCCGGGTGAGCCCGAGCGTCTCGAGGTCCAGCGCCGTGGACCGGGCGACGGTGGAGTCGTTGAAGACCCCGACCCGGAAGAGCCCGCGGCCGAGCCGCAGGGAGAGGATGCGCGGGGCCTCGCGGTCGAAGAGGTCGGCCGGCACCGCCGCCGCGTCGTGGCGGCCCGCCAGCGTCGCCGCCACCAGCTCCAGCCGGTCCTCCGGCAGGTCCGGCAGCGGGTCCCCCGCGAAGAGCGCGCCGCCGGAGAGCCCGATGCTCGCCGCGATCGCGCGGGCGGTGTCGTACCCCGACCGGTCCACGTCGCGCACCAGCAGCACGTCGTGGTCCGCGTTCCACAGCGCCCGGTGCGCCCAGCCGCGCTGGTGGGTCTCGCGCATCGCCTCGGCGAAGGCGTCCCACAGCACGCCCCCGGGGTGGATGTCGTGGCTGACCCGCATCCCGTCCACCAGCCCGACGCTGGGTGGGTACGGCGCCGTGCAGCCCAGGAGGTAGGCATCGCCCGCCCCGGCGCGGACGGCCGCCAGCCCCTCCCGGTACGCCGCGGCCCGGGTCACCGGCCGGGCGCGGTGCCCCCGCCCGCACCCGACGAAGAGGAAGTCCAGCTTGAAGTACCCGAAGCCCCAGCCGCGCAGCGTCGCGAACAGCTCCCGCAGGTGGGCCTGCACCTCCGGGTGGCTGCCGTCGAGGGCGTACCACGGCTCCTTCGGGACGGCCCACTCCACGTCGCGGCCGAGGGGCCGGCCGGTGTCGTCCTGCACCATCCACTCCGGGTGCGCCTTGAAGAGCGCCGACGAGGCGGAGGCCAGGAACGGGGCGACCCAGATGCCGGGCACCAGCCCGTGCGCCCGGATGCCGGCCGCCAGTTTTTCCAGGCCCGCGGGAAACCGGTCGTTGGGCGAGAGCCAGTCCCCCGGCGCGGTGGCGTACCCGTCATCGAGAAGGACCACGTCCAGCGGCAGCCGGTCCCTCCGGCCGGCGATGAACGCGGCGTGTTCGAGCATCACGTCCTCGGTGACCCGGTCGTGCCGGTACCCGTACCACGAGCACCATCCCCGCGGGACGGGCTTGAGCGCGACCTTCATCCGGGCGGCGGCGAGCCGGGCATACGCGGCCAGCCCGTCGCGCACGTCGTCCACCACCCCGATGAACAGCGTCTCCGTCGCGGTCCCGCCGCCCGCCGGAACCGGCTGCCCCTCCAGCTCGCACGTCGCGGCCAGCTCGATCTCGCCGCGGTCCTTGCGGACCTCGATCCACGCCAGCTGCCGGTCGGAGGTGGTGAACCCGAGCACGAGGCCCTTCGGCGTCCCGCCGAACCGGATCGCCGCCGCGCCCCAGCTCCGTGCGGTGAGCCGCTCCGCCGTGAACGGGATGAGCGCGCTGGTGCGCGGATCCGGGTCCTCGTCGTGCGCGCCCCCGAAGGTGTACCCCATGCGGAGCAGCCGCCACTCCTCCACCGGGCCCCACGCCTCGCGCTCCCGGCCCAGCGCCGCGCGCGCCACGCGCACCTGCCGCACCTCGAGCGGCTCGGTTCCGCGGTTGCGCACGGTCACCGCCAGGAGGATGCCCGCCGGGGCCGTGGCGCGCTTGAGCGACAGCTCGAGCGCGATCCGGCCGTTCGCCAGCTCCGTCACCCACCACCCGGGCCCGGCCGTGAACCCGGACTGGACCGAGGTGTGGACGTCCCCGTCGGCGAGCTCCACCTCGATCCAGAATTTCTCCAGCACCGGGAAGCCGCGGGGCCCGAGGATCGAGACCGTGCCACGGGACTCCTGCATGGCGAACGTGTAGGCGGGCGCGGCGAAGGACGGGTACGGGGGCAGGGCCGCCCTGGCCGGGGCGGGCTTGCGCCGGTGGCCGGACGAAGGACCGAAGCGCGGCGCCCGCTTCGGCGCCGCCGGCCGTTTGGCGGCGGACCCGCGCTTCCGGGCGGGCTTCGGCCCCGCCCGGCGGGCCCGCGATGCCGCCTTTTTCACCGCTTGATGGCGACGGTCACGCCGTCCCGGATGGTCACCATGACCGCCTCGACGCGTGCGTCCGCCCGGACGTGCTCGTTGAACGCCGCCATCACCCGGTCCGAATCGTCCTGCGGATGGACCACCTTGCCGTTCCACAGGGTGTTGTCCGCCAGCAGCGCCCCGCCCGGCCGCACCAGCGGCACGCACGCCTCCCAGTACTTCACGTAGTTCGCCTTGTCGGCGTCAATGAACACGAGGTCGAACGGCCCGGCCAGGGTTTTCAGGGTCTCCAGCGCCGGCCCGAGCTTGAAGGTGATCTTCTTGCCGTGCGAGGCCAGGGCCCAGTACTTGCGGGCGATGGCGGTGTTCTTGTCGTCCACGTCGCACGTGATGAGCTCGCCGCCGTCCGGCAGGCCCTCGGCCATGACCAGCGAGGAGTAGCCCGTGAACGTCCCCAGCTCGAGCACCCGCCGGGCGCCCGACAGCCGGACCATCATCCGGAGGAACGCGCCCTCCAGCCGCCCGACCTGCATCTGCGGCGCGTCCGTCTTCGCGTGGGTCTCCGCCACCAGCTCCTGCAGGAGCGTGGACTCCTCCGGGCTGTGGTTCGCGGCATACCGCTCGATCTCCTCCGGCACCAGCGTCAGCATGGGGTCCCCCTTGAAACGGCTCGAGCCGGCCCCCGGGGGGCCGGCCCGACCATCATGCCATCTCCGGCCAGCTTAGCGCCCTCTCGCGCTCCCGCGCTGGGGCTCGAAGCTCGCCCCGCAGACGATCGGGCACGTCGTCGGCCGGCCCAAAGGGCGCCCCGGCCTCCTAGGGGAGGCGCTTGGCGATCTCGTCCCAGTTGGCGACGTTCCACCACGCCTTGAGGTACTCCGGGCGCACGTTCTTGTACTTGAGGTAGTACGCGTGCTCCCAGACGTCCACGCCGAACACCGGGTGCTTCCCGTCCATGAGGGGGTTGTCCTGGTTGGGGGTGCTCACGATCTCGAGCTTGCCGCCGCCCGCCACCAGCCACACCCAGCCCGAGCCGAACCGGCCGACGCCGGCGGCCTCGAACTTCGCCTTGAAGTCGTCGAAGGAGCCGAAGGCGCCCTTGATCGCGTCGCCCAGCTTCCCCGTTGGCGCGCCGCCCTTGCCCGCGCCCATCCAGGTCCAGAACATCGAGTGGTTCCAGTGGCCGCCGCCGTTGTTCCGCACCGGCCCGCGGATCGCGTCCGGCACTTTCGCGATGTTCTTGCAGAGGTCCTCGGCGCTCATCCCCGCCACGTCCGCCGCGGCGCCTTCCAGCGCCTTGTTCAGGTTGGTGACGTAGGCGTTGTGGTGCTTGCCGTGGTGGATCTCCATCGTCTGCTTGTCGATGGTGGGCTCCAGCGCGTCGTGCGCGTAGGGAAGATTCGGAAGCGTGTGTGCCATGGATGTCTCCTTAGTTGTCGAACCCGGCCTCGAACGAGACGGCCGACGATTTGAAATCCACTTTCTTCGTGAAGGCGGCGGCCTCGGCGGCGCCGTGCTCGCGGTCCATGCCGGAGTCCTCCCACTCGACGGAGAGCGGGCCCTGGTACTTCGCATGATTGAGCGCGCGGATGATTTCCTCGAACTTGACCCCGCCGTGCCCCAGGCTGCGGAAGTCCCAGCCCCGGCGGGCGTCGCCGAACCCGAGGTGGGAGGCGAGGATCCCGGACCGGCCGTCGAGCTGGAGCGCCGCGTCCTTCATGTGGACGTGGTAGATGCGGTCCGGGAACTCCTGGATGAACCGCACGGGATCCACGAGCTGCCAGTGCAGGTGCGACGGGTCGAAATTGAACCCGAACTCCTTGCGGCCCTTGAGCGCCTTGAGCGCCCGCTCGGCCGTCACGATGTCGAAGGCGATCTCGCCGGGGTGCACCTCGAGCGCGAACTTGACCCCGACCTTCTTGAAGACGTCGAGGATCGGGTTCCACAGGTCGGCGAACCGCTTGTACCCGTCCTCGATCACCTTCGGGCTGACCGGCGGGAAGGGGTAGATCGTGTGCCAGATCGGCGACCCGGTGAACCCGTTGACCACGCCCAGCCCCATGTTCGCCGCCGCCTGCGCGGCCTGCTTCATGGTCTCGATGGCCCACTTCCGCTTCTCCTCGGGCTTGCCGGCGAGGGCCTTGGGGGCGAAGGCGTCCGTGCGCGCGTCGTTGGGGTCGCAGACGAGCTGCCCGGCGAGGTGGTGCGAGATCGCCCAGACCTTGAGGCCGTGCTTCGCCAGGATGTCGTGGCGGCTCCTGCAGTACGCCTTGTCCTTCGCGCCCTTCGCGACGTCCATGTGGTCGCCCCAGCACGCCAGCTCGAGGCCGTCGTATCCCCAGGCTTTCGCCTTCTTCGCGAGCACCTCGAGCGGCAGGTCCGCCCACTGACCCGTGAACAATGTGACCGGTCTGGCCATGGCTTCGTCCTCCCTTATCGAATCACGGGGACTTTGACCCAGCCCCGCTTCCTGGATGAATTCCCCATCGCCTCCAGCACCGCCTGGTTCCGGGTGGAATCCAGGAAATCGGGCGACAGCGGCTTCTTCGTGACCAGGCCCGTCAGGAAATCGGCGACCTGGTTCGTAAAGGTGTGCTCGTACCCGATGATGTGGCCCGGGGGCCACCACGCGCTGATGAACTCGTGCTGGCCCGGCTCCGTGACCAGGATCCGGCGGAAACCCCGCAGGTGCGCCGGGTCGGAGCCGTCGTAGAACTGGAGCTCGTTCATCCGCTCGAACTCGAACTTGAGCGAGCCCTTGCTCCCGTTGATCTCGAACCCCCAGCCGTTCTTCCGGCCGTTGGCGAACCGGGACGCCTCGAAGGTGGCGATCGCCCCGTTCGACATCTTCGCGAGCGAGATCACGGCGTCGTCCACCGTGACCTTCCCCTTGCCCCTGCCGCGCTTCGCGCCCAGCCCGCCCGTCATCGCCCCGACGGGACGCTCCTTGATGAACGTCTCCATGTGCGCGCAGACCTCGACCGGCTCGCTGCCGGTGATGAACCGCGTCGCGTCGATGATGTGCGCGTTGATGTCCCCGTGCGCGCCGGAACCCGCGACGTTCCCCTTGAGCCGCCAGACCAGCGGGAAGTTCGGGTCCTGGATCCAGTCCTGGAGGTACACGGCCCGGATGTGCCGGATGATGCCCAGCCGGCCTTCCTTGACGATCCGCCGGCAGAGCTGGAGCGCGGGGATGCGGCGGTAGTTGTGCCACACCATGTTCGGGACCTTCGCCTTGCGCACGGCGGCGAGCATGGTCTGGGCTTCCTTGAGCGTCCGCGCCAGCGGCTTCTCGCAGATGATGGCCTTCCCGTTCCGGGCGGCTTCGATGGCGATGTTCGCGTGCATGTCGTTGGGTGTGGCGATATCCACGATGTCGATGTCCGGCCGGGACACCAGCCTCCGCCAGTCGGTCTCGACCGACTCCCAGCCCCAGTTCTCGGCGAACCCGCGGACCGCGGCCTCGTTGCGGCCGCAGACCGCGCGCATGACCGACCGCGCGCCGAGCTTGAAGAACCGGTTGACCTGCCCCCAGGCGTTGGAGTGCGCCTTGCCCATGAACTGATAACCGACCATGCCGACCCGCAGCTCGCTCATGCCAGATCCCCCTTCGTCGTAGTGTGAGTCCCGAAGATGTGCGCGTATCATATCGGACGCGTTCCGGCCGTTCAACGCAAAAACCGCGCGGTTTCCATTATCATGTGTCCCATGTCCATGAGCGCGTTCGAACAGGAGGTCCTGACCCAGCCGGACGCCTTCCGCGCCATGCTGGCGGCGTACGGGGGGCCGGACTCCCCCCTGCACCGGCTGGAGAAGCTGGGACAGGCCGGGAAGGTCGGCTCCGTGTGCTTCCTGGGGATGGGCAGCTCGCTCTTCGCGGCCCAGCCGGCGGTCTGCTACCTCGAGGCGCGGGGGATCAAGGCCCGCGCGATCGACGCCAGCGAGTACCTGTACTACCTGTGGGAGCCCCCCAAGACGGGCCGCCTGACCGTGATCATCTCCCAGTCGGGCGAAAGCGCCGAGACGAAGCGGCTGGTCGAGAAGATGGCGGGGCAGGCGTACGTGGCCATCACCAACCACGAGGGCAGCACCCTCGGCCGGGGCGCCGCGGTCACCCTCCCCATGCTGGGGGGGGTCGAGAAGAGCACCACGAACAAGACGTACACCAACTCGGTGGCGATCGCGCTCCTGCTGGCCCAGCGGCTGACGCCGCGGGAGCCGGAGCCCGTGGCCGACCGGCTCGCCGCGATTTCCCCGGCCATGGCCGCCATGCTGGACGGCTGGCGCGGGCGGATGGCGGCCTTCGCGGAGTTCCTCGGCCCGCTGCCCCACCTGGACATCATCGGCCGGGGCCCCTCGCTGGCCACGGTCGGGCAGGGCGGGCTGATCCTGCGGGAGCTGGCGCACGTCAAGACCGGGGCCATGAACGCGGGCCTCTTCCGCCACGGGTTGATCCCCAGCATGCGCGACGGCGGGGCGATGCTCGCCTTCGCCCCGGCGGGCCGGACCGACCACCTCACGCTGGGGATGGCGGATGAGATCACGGCGATGGGCGGCCGGGTGGTCCTCGTCACCGACCGGGAGGTCGCGCCCGGCCCCCGCAAGCTCGTCTTCCGGCTCCCCGCCGTGGGCGAGCTCTACGCGCCGATGCTGGAAATCCTGCCGATCGAGCTGCTGGGGACCCTCGCCGCCGAACGGAAGGGCATGGAGCCGGGCGAGGGCATCGCGAAGATCACGGAAAAGGAATGATACACTCTGCTGCGAGGTGACCCATGTGGAAAAAACTGATCGTGCTCGCCGCGCTCGGCTACGCCGGGTGGTGGGGCTACCAGAAGTACCTGAAACCCGTCGGCTCCCCCGCGTTCCAGGAGTTCCAGCGGTACACGGGCCTCCTGCTCACCACGAATACCATCACCGAGGCTGAGAACATGACGGGCAACGCCACGGCGCGCATCCAGACCAGCCAGGTGGCGCATGCCCTGATGGAGGCCATGCCCATCACCCACGCCGCCTCCTGGACCGCCGTGGTGGAAACCCCGTCCGAGGACGGCAAGAAGGTGGACTTCACCGCCGAGGAGACCATCATGTTCGACCCGGCCGGCTCCACGTCCACGTTCGGCACGATGAAGATGCGGCTCAAGTGGGAGGGGACCATGCAGCGCGACGGCGATTACTGGCGCGTGATGGACTACACCTACACGATCCTGGGGTCGGAAAAGGTGACCTGACCGCTCCCGCCCCCCGGAACAGCCGACGCCCCCCACCGATTCCCGGTGGGGGGCGTCTTCGTTCAGGCCGTGCGGAGCGCCGGCCGTTTAGTGCGTCTTCACCGCCATCGGGGCCGCCGGGGCGGCCATGGCCGCGGGCGCCGCAGCCGGTGCCGCCGCCGCAGGCGCAGCCGCCGGTGCGGGCGGGACGAACGGGATCATCGGACGGGCCGCCAGGGCCAGCCACTTCCCGCCCTTCTTCACGTCCACGACCGTGACCAGGACCTTCAGGTCGGGCTGGGCGCTGCCGTCCGGACCCTTGATTCCCGAGACCACGTGCGTCGCGTTCACGATCGCGATGTCCGACCGGAGCATCCGGATGTCGGTGACGGTGAACGTATTCACGCCCTTGCTCAGGAAATGCTCGATGTCCGACGCGGCCACCTTCTCGATGTCCGCCCGGCCCTTTGCATACACGCCGCTCGGGTTGATCAGGTCCCCGTCCTCCGCGAACAAGGCCGCCACGGCCTTCGCGTCCTTCGCCGTGAACGCGGCGCTGAGCGCCTCGAACTGCTTCTTGATCGCCACATCGTCGGCCGCGAACGCCGCCGACGCCACCACCACCGCCACCACCGCCAGAGCCAGCTTCTTCACAGTGTGTCCTCCATGTTGATCAGTCTGTCGTGTGTCCGGACCCCCGCCCGATCCCGGGTTCGGGGGGCGGAACAGCATGGCAGTATACGGGACGCGGGGGCCGGGCCACGCCGGTCCGCCGCGCTCCCGGGACCGGCCGCACAACGTGCCGGTCCCTGATTTATTGCGGGTCAGCCGCCCCCGGCGCCCAGCCGCGCGACCAGCTCCCCCAGCGCCTCCCGGACGCGCGCTTCCGCGGTGTCGGCGTACGGCGTGACGTCCACCTCGTACCCGCCGGTCGCATACGCCTCCCGGACCGGGAGATACCCCTCGTCCCCGCCGGCGGCGTACGAGCACACCAGCACCGGCTGCTCCCCGGCCGCGCGCTTCACCGCCATCGCCGTTTCCGAGAAGACCTCGCCCGGAAACCCCGCGAGCCGCAGGGGGCCGAGCCGCAGGCCGTGGAGGGACACGGTCGCGAATCCCTGCCCGCGCCCCTTGCGCGCCAGCTCGACGGTGGCCGTGGCGGCGGCGACGGCATCGTCCCGGTCATCGCAGGCCGCGGCGCGCTCCGCCGCCTTGAACCAGTCCGCCTCGCACTCGGCGCCCAGCTCCTCGACGGCGTTGAAGGATCCCTGGGGGCCGATGCGCGGATTGACGTTGCCCGCGCCGCCCTGCAACAGGAGGAACGGGGCGCCCGCATGGCGCCGCTCGATCCCGCGGGCCGTCCGGCCCGGCCAGTCGCCCGACACCTCGTGATTGTCCTGGCTCATCACCACCCCGTGGCAGGCGAACCCGGCCAGTTCGGTGATCGGGTAGCCCTCGGTGTCCTCCACGCGCACCGCGACCAGCTCCCGGTCGCACGGCCCGCCCGGATTCCTGCCCAGGACCACCGTGCCGTCCTCCAGCCGCTCCCGGCGGTTGACCCCGATCTCCGACCGGCCGCGCCCTACGGCGATCCGCGCCGGCCGCAGCCGCGTCTTCGCGATGGCCGCGGCCGCCACGGCCTGCCCGACCAGGGCCTGCAGCCATTCGCGGTTCACCCGCTCCCCCCACGCCACCGGGGCGGCATGGGTGTGCGTCGCCGCGAGGAAGACCCGGGACGGGGGCAGGTCGAACTGCAGCTCGAGCTGGGCGGTGATGCGGTCCGCCGCCTCCCGCCCGAACCAGAGGAGGTCGGCCGCCATCACGACCGCGTCCGTCCCGTTGCCGCCCCGGAACCATGCCGCGCGCAGGGCCAGCGCGTCGTGGACGCCCTCGTGGGGCCGGGTGCGGGCGCCGTATCCGGCGAGGACATTGGGCGAGCGCGGCGTGATGTCCACCCGCGCGGCGCCCGCGCTGATCACTTGTGGGCGTGCCGCGCGAACGCCTTGCCCGTCCAGGCGCCGATCGGGGCCTGCTCGAGGTCGATGACCGCGCCGCTGAAGACGGCCGCCTCGTCCGCCGCCAGGGCGGCGCAGATGCCCGCCACCTCGGCCGGGCGGATCAGCCGCCCGACCGGCGCCATCCGGCCCATCTCGTCGAGGAAGTTCCGCGGCCGGCCGAGCCGCGCCTGGATCACGCGCTCCCCGTCCGAATCCATCCAGCCGACGTTGAGGCAGTGGACCCGGACCCGCGCGTCGCGCAGGGCGGCGGACAGGTTCCGGGAGGCGGTCATGAGCGCGCCCTTCGTCGCGGAGTAGACCAGCAGGCTCTCGGCGCCGGCATACCCGTTGACGCTCCCGATATTGAGGATGGCGCCCCCCCGCTTCGCCAGCGCCCCGGCGGTGGCCTGGGCGAGCAGCAGGGGCGCCAGGAGGTTCACCCGGAACAACTCCTCGAAATGGGCGACGGTGAAGGAGGCCAGGGTGGACCGCTCGGGGAGCGCCGCGCTGTTCACCAGCAGGTCGAGCCCTCCCAGCGTCCGGACGGCGGCGGCCGCGAGGCGGCGCACGGCGGCGGGCTTCCCGAGGTCCGCCGGGATGAAGACCGCGGACCGGCCCAGCGACCGGGCCACCGC
>CAYNUZ010000029.1:0-17474 GCA_964400385.1 uncultured bacterium
AGGTCGCGGTTGTCCGGCTGGACTTCCGGCCCGCCGCACCCCGCCGCGAACAAGAGCCCCGCGGCGGCGAACGCGGCGTGCCACCGCGTCATCGGCTCAGCCGCCCGCGGCCGTGCGGGCCGCCCGGGCGATCCACTCGGGCCGCACGGTGACGCCCCACCCGGGCCCGGCCGGAAAGGGGATGAGGCCGTGGCGGACCGTGAGGGCCGGCGTGAAGATCTCGTCGGCCCAGGCGTCCGGCTCGATCGAGAACTCGACGTGCGGGCCGGGGTTGGGGATCGCCCCCATGAGGTGCAGCGTGAAGACGGTCACCATCGACCGGTTGGCGGAGTGCGGCACGCACGGCAGCCCGGCGGCGTGCGCGTCCAGTGCCACCCGGCGGGCCCGGGCCAGCCCGCCGACGTAGTTGACGTCCGGCTGGACGATGTCCACCGCGCGCATGGCGATCATCCGCCGGAAGTGGGCGAGGTCGGTGTCCTGTTCGCCGCCCGCGACCGGGATGGTCAGGGCCGCGGCGACCGCGGCGGTCTGCTCCAGCTCCCAGTACGGGCACGGCTCCTCGAAATGGCCGAACCGGTGCTGCTCGAGCAGCCGCCCGACCGCGATGGCCTTGGGGGGGGAGTAGCCCGAGTTGCCGTCGGCCAGCAGCGTGACGTCGGGCCCGACCGCGGCGCGGCAGGCCGGGACCAGCGCCTCGGTCCGGCCTGGCCACTCGTCCACGTCGTGGCCGGTCACCTTGCCGATCCGGATCTTGAAGGCCCGGTATCCGGCGGAGGCGACCAGGCCCTTGAGCCGGGCGGCCTCGTCGGCCGGCTGGATATCCCGGCGCATGGACGAGCCGTAGGCGGTGAAATCCCTGGGCGTGCCCCCGAGGAAGGCGCAGACGCTCTTGCCAGCCTGCTTCGCCAGGAGGTCCCAGAGCGCGGTATCGAGCCCGCCCACCGCCCGGCAGACATACGACCCCGGGTATTTGTACTCGGCCTCGACGATCCGCTCGACCAGCGCATCCACGTCGGACGGGTCCTGGCCCAGGGCCCGGGGCGCCACCTGCCGGTGGAACACCGTCGCCGTGATGTCGGCGTGATACGGCGCGAACTGGCCCCAGCCCTCCGCCCCGTCGTCCGTCGTGGCCCGCACCAGCCCGATGTGGCCGTGGACAAAGGTTTCAAGGGTCTTGATCCTCACTTCATATAGGATACGTCCATGCGCGAGATCTTCGAAGCGGGCGGCCTGGCGGTCGAGTGGTACGACCGGATGTACGCGGGCAAGCTGCCGGGGACGTCGGTGGCGGGCGACGTGGACTTCTACCTCGCCGCGGCCCGGCGGGCGCGCGGGCCCGTGCTCGAGCTGGGGTGCGGCACCGGCCGCATCGCGCTGCCGCTGGGCCGGGCGGGGTTCGACGTGACGGGCGTGGATATTTCCCCGTCCATGATCCGGATCGCGCGGCGCAAGGCCGAGGCGCTCTTTCCCCGGCTCCCGGTCCGGTTCCGGCGCGGCGACATGACCCGGTTCAACCTGCACCGGAAGTTCGCGCTGGCGCTGATTCCGTTCCGCGCCTTTCAGCACGTACAGGACCCCGCGAAACAGCGGGCGTGCCTGGCATGCGTGCATCGGCACCTGCGGCCCGGCGGCCGGCTGATCGTGGACCTGTTCGACCCGCGGCTGTCGGCGCTGGATCCGGACCATGTCCGGCTGATGTGGCGGCAGCAGACGCTCCGGGACGGGCTCACCGGCCGCACGCTTAAGATCGTGTGCGGCAGCCGCAAAGTGGAGGCGGTCTCGCAGATCATGCAGGAGGTCTGGGAGTTCACCCTCCGGGACCGGCGGGGCCGGCTCCTGCGCCGCCAGCGGGACGCGATCACCCTGCGCTGGACCTACCGCTGGGAGATGCGGTACCTGCTGGAGCTCGCCGGGTTCACGCCGCTCGCCTGCTACGGCGACTTCCACGGCAGCCCGCCCCGGTACGGCAGGGAGCAGGTCTGGGTGGCTGAACGCCGATAGCCGGTGATATCCTAGGCGCCATGATGGACACGCCGCTCGCCTTCGCCATCATCGGAGCATCGGCAGGGATCGCCGAGAGCCATCTCAACGCGCTCAAGCAGCTTCCCGGCGCGAAGATCGTCGGGATGCAGGACATCGCGCCGGAGCGGGCCACCAAGCGGGCCGCCGACTTCGGCTGTCCGGTGTTTACCGACCACAGAAAGATGCTGGCCGAGACGAAGCCGGACGTGGCGGTCATCACCACCCCGCACCCGTTGCATGCCCCGCTGGCGCTGGACGCCTTTGCCGCCGGGTGCCACGTGCACACCGAGAAGCCGGTGGCCGTCGAGGTGGCGCAGGCCGACGCGATGATCGCCGGGGCGGAGAAGGCGGGCAAGCTCCTCACCGTCAACTACCAGAAGCGGTTCTGGCGCGGCACGGAGTACATGCGTAAGGTCGTGGAGCAAGGTGAGCTGGGCGAGTTGATCCGGGTGCTCTGCATTGAGCCGTGGTACCGCACCGAGGCGTACTACAAATCCGCCACCTGGCGGGGCACGTGGGCCGGCGAGGGCGGCGGGGTGCTGATGAACCAGGCGCCGCACACCCTGGACCTGCTCTGCCACCTCGCGGGGCTGCCCAGGAAGGTCTGGGGCTGGGTCCGCACCCGGTACCACGCGATGGAGTGCGAGGATTCAGCCCAGGCCATGCTGGAGTACCCAAACGGCGCGCCCGGGTACCTCACGGTCAGCACGGTGGAGGCGGGGGTCGAGACCCGGCTCCAGTTGATCGGGGAGAAGGGCGGGCTGGAGATGGTCGGCGACAAGGTCTTCCGGTTCAAGTTCAGCACCGGCCTGCTCGAATTCATGCGCACCTCGCAGGAAATGTGGTCGGGCCCCAAGCAGGAGAAGTTCGAGGTCGAGCTCAAGACCGGCCCGGACGGCAACCACCTCGACTGCTATCAGGACCTCGCCTCTGCAATCCGCGAGAAGCGGCCGCCGCGGGTGACCGGCAGGGAAGCCCTGATGTCCATGGAGCTGGCCAACGCGATCGTCCTCTCCAGCTTCGAGGATCGTGCAATTTCGCTCCCCTGCAACCGCGCCGCCTACACGGCGCTCCTGAACGACCTCAAGTCCGGCAAGCGCAAACTCGGCCCAGGCCGCTAGATCGATGACCATCGGAGGACACCATGGCCTTCTTTGACCTTCCGCTCGACCAGCTCAAGACGTACAAGCCGGAAAAGCCCGAGCCGAAGGACTTCGACGCCTTCTGGAAGCGCACGCTCGAGGAGGCGCGGATGCATCCGCTCGCGGCGAAGTTCGAGCCGGTGGATTTCGGGCTCGCGACCGTCGAGACGTTCGACGTGACGTTCGCCGGGTACGGCGGCCAGCCCATCAAGGGCTGGTTCCTCCTGCCCCGGCAGCGCGCCGCGCGGATTCCCTGCGTGGTCGAGTTTATCGGGTACGGCGGCGGACGCGGATTCGCGACCGACTGGCTGCTCTGGAGCGCGGCCGGGTACGCGCACTTCATCATGGACACCCGCGGGCAGGGGAGCGCGTGGGGCAAGGGCGACACGCCCGATCCCGAGCCGGAGGGGTCCAACCCGCAGTTTCCGGGCTTCATGACCCGTGGCGTCCTCAACCGCGACACCTACTACTACCGCCGGGTCTATACGGATGCGGTGCGCGCGGTCGAGGCGGCCACCTCCCATCCCGCCGTGGACGCCGACCGGGTCGCGGCCGCCGGGGGCAGCCAGGGCGGGGGGATCACCGTGGCGGTGGCGGGGCTGATGCCCGGCCGGGTCGCGGCGGCGATGCCCGACGTGCCGTACCTCTCCCACTTCCGCCGGGCGGTGACGCTGACCGACGCGATGCCGTACCAGGAGATCGCCCGGTTCCTGGTCACGCACCGGGACAAGGAAGCCCGCGTCTACGAGACGCTGGACTACTTCGACGGGATCAACTTCGCGGCCCGGGCCAGGGCGGCCACGCTCTATTCCGTCGGCCTGATGGACGAGATCTGCCCGCCCTCGACGATCTTCGCCTCGTACAACCACTGGGCGGGCCCGAAGGACATCAGGGTCTGGACGTACAACCACCACGAGGGCGGTGGCCAGTACCAGACCGTCGAAAAGGTGAAGTGGCTGAAGGCGAAGTTCGGCTGACCCTCCGTCACCTGAAAACCTCCCCGCGATGAACGCCTCCCTGGGGATCGCGTGCGCCCTGTTCACGGCGGTGTGCTGGGCGCTGGCCCCCATCGCCCACGCCGCCGCGGGCCGGCGGATCGGGGCGTTCGCGACCAACCTCTGGCGTGCGCTGGCCGCCTCGATCCTCCTGCTGCTGACCGTCGCGGCGACCGGCTCCACCCTCCCCTCCGGACCGGCCGGGCGCATGATCGCCGTCTCGGGCCTGGTGGGTGTCGGGGTGGGCGACCTCCTTATCTACGACGCTTTTGTCCAACTCGGGCCGCGACGGGGCGTTCAATTGCTGGCGCTCGGCCCGGTCTTTTCTTTCCTGCTCGCGTGGGGCTGGCTGCACGAAACGGTGGCGCCGATGGCTTTTGCCGGCGCGGCGCTGGTGCTTGCGGCGAGCGGCGCGGCCATCTGGATCGAGCGGCGGGCCGGAGCGGGCCCGGAGCCGGGCCGGGTCTCGGCGCGGGGGATCGCATCCGCGCTGGGAGGCGCGGCCCTCCTCGGGTTCGGCGCGGTCCTGGCGCGGCAGGCTTGGAAGCTGGACCCGGCGATGGATCCGGTCGGTGCGGCGACGGTCCGCGTGGGCGCGGCCACGGTGATGCTCTGGTTGATCCCCCTCTTCCAGGGCCGGGGCGCCTTCGGCCGGCTCATCGCGCCGATGGGGGACAAGGCCCTGCTGATCCGGCTCGGCCTCGGCACCCTGTTCGGGCCGTACCTGGGGATGCTGACCTACGTCGCCGCCTTCCACCACCTGGAGGCCGGACTGGTCAGCTCCCTCGTGGCCCTCTCACCGCTGGTGATCCTGCCGATCTCGATCTATCGCCATCGGGCCCGGGTGGGGCCGGCCACGTTCGCGGCGGCCGTCGCCGCCGTGGCCGGAGTGGCGCTGATCTCCCACCACCCCTAGGAGGCCGGGCGCCGGATCAGGCCGGCCGCCCTGGGTCCTGCGGCCCCAGGACGCAGGGCCGACGACGTGCCCGTAGCGCGGGAGCGCGAGAGGGTCTAGGCCCCGTCAGGGGAGGGTGAAGGGGTCGCCGGAGCGGGCGAGGTGGTCGCGCAGGAGGGACCGGTGGCGGTCCAGCTCCGGCCGCGCCGCGGGATCCACGGCCAGGTTGCGGGTCTCGCCGGGATCCCGGTCCAGGTCGAACAGCATCTCCCGCGGGTCGTCGGTGGCGAAGGCCGCGTACTTCCACCGGGACGTCCGCAGCATCCGGCCGGATGCCGTGTCCCCCTTCCACACCGGGTGGATTTCCGCGACCACGAAGGGCCGGCCGGGGAGTGCCGGATCCCGCAGGAGCGGCACCAGGTCCATCCCGTCGAGCCCGGGCGGGGGCGGGACCCCCGCGATCCCGCACAGCGTGGGCAGGACATCCACGCCGGAGACCAGGTGGTCGGTGTCCACGCCCCCCGCGCGGATGCGGCCCGGCCACCGGACGATGAAGGGCACGGTCATCGGCTCCTCATGGAAGGAGAGTTTCCCCAGCCAGCGGTGCGCGCCGAGTCCCTCGCCATGGTCGCTGGTGAAGACCACGGCCGTGTCGCCTTCCCGTCCCGCATCCCGCAGCCCGGCCAGGATCGTGCCGACGGCCCGGTCGGCCAGTTCGGTGAACCGGTAGTAGATCCACCGGGCGATGCGCCACTGCCGCTCGTCCCAGGTCGCGGCGGCCTTTGCCATGCCCTCGTGGGTATCCCGGGTGCGGGTCAGGAACCCCGGCTCACCGGCGGCCGGGGCGAAGTTCGCCGGCAGCGCGGGGAGGCGCGTCTCGTCCACGGGCCCCGCGCGGTCGTAGACCTCCGGGAAGCAGATGTCGTGCGGGTTCATGAGCGAGACGCCCAGCAGCCACGGGGCGGCGTGCGTGCGGCGGATGAACGCCGCCGCCACCTCCGCGACGGGGTCGTCCACGTAGGCGCCGATGTTGTGGTCCCAGTTCCCCGGCCGGCCGTCCAGCCGCACGGGATAGCCGTCGCGGTCCGTCCGCCGGCCCGGCAGCGGCAGGTTGTCGAACCCGGGGATCGCCTCACCGGCCAGCGGATACTCCTCCGGCACGTGCCACTTGCCGGCCCACGCGGTCGCGTAGCCCGCGGCCCGGAACACGCCGCCCAGGTGGGGGATGCCGTCCGGCAGGTGCAGGTGGTTGGTGGTGACACCGGAGCGGCGCGGGAGCAGGCCGGTCACCAGGCTGGCCCGGGACGGGGAGCAGAGGGGGAGCGCGCAGTACGAGTGGGCGAACCGGGTGCCGCCCGCGGCGAGGGCGTCGAGGTGCGGGGTGGCGAGGTCCCGGGTGCCCCACGCGCTCATCGCGCGGAGCGTCTGCTGGTCGGTGAAGACGAAGAGGAGGTTCGGACGCGGCCCGGCGGTCAGGCGATCACCACCGGTCCCGGCAGGGCGCGCAGCCGCTCCAGGTCGGCCTGGTACGGCCTGGTCCGGTGGAACAGCAGCGGGTTCTGGTCGGCGTGATCGAGCACGTCGCCCTTCTTGAGCCGGTCGAGCAGCACGCGCGGCAGGATGTTGTCCTGCCCGTTGAACGTCGCGCCGTCCGGCATGTACGCGCAGGTCATGGCGCGCCGCCAGCCGGAGGTCATGTTCGCGCCCGCCCCGTGGGCGAGCAGCCCGTTGTGGAACGAGGCGCCGCCCGCCGGGAGCGGCGCGGAGACCGACCGCAGGGTGCGCCACTCGGGATAGAGCTTGAAGAGGTCGCCCATGTTGTTCCCGATCCCGACGTTGTCGAACCGGGCCGTCTTCTGCGTCCCCGGCACGAACCACATGCACCCGTTGTCGAGCGTGGCGTCATCCAGGGCCACCCAGACGGAGATGGCGTTGCGGTCGGAGAACGACCAGTACGGGCAGTCGAGGTGCCAGGCGGTGGGATTCGCCCACGGGGCCTTGATCAGCGCCTGGTCGTGCCAGATCCGGATGCCGTCGATGCCGGCCAGGTCGCAGCAGGCCTTCCCCAGCCGCTCGTCGAGCATGAGCGCCCGCACGCCGGGATGGTCCTGCCAGAGGTTGAGCCGCTGGATAAAGACCAGTTCGTAGAAGTCCTCGCCGCCGGCCTTCCAGTCCTTGTCGGGCGTCTTCTTGTCTCCCCGGCTGGCGACGGCGTCGGTGACGGCCTTCCGCCAGGTCTCCAGCTCCTGCGGGCTGAGGAAGTCCGGGATTGAGACATGGCCGTGCTCGCGGTAGTGGGCGACCTCGGCGGGGGTGAGCGTGGTGCGCATGCGGCGATTATGCCAGAAGCCGGGCGGGGAGTTCGTCCAGCGAGGTGATGGTTTCGACCCCGTCCACCGGGGGCCGACCCGTCCGGTTCAGCCAGATCCCCCGCATCCCGGCGGCCGCGGCGCCCCGGGCGTCCTTCTCGAGGTGGTCCCCCACGAAGACGCACTCGGCGGGCGCGACGCCGAGCCGCCCGCACGCCAGGTGGAAGATCGGGGCATGGGGCTTGATGTACTTCCCCGGCTCCATCCCGACGATGACGGGGAACCGGTCGAGCAGCCCCACGGCCGCCAGCTTGCGGCGCTGCTGGGCCTCCTGCCAGTTGGTCACGATCCCCAGCTTGTAGGCGGCGAGCCGGTCCAGGCTCGGCGCGGTATCCGGGTAGGCGTTCCACGCCGCCTCGTAGTTCGCGAGATATTCGCCGAACATCGCGTCGGCCTCCTCCGCGGTCAGCGGCCGGCCCGTGATCTCGCGCATCCGCTCCCGGCGTGTCTCCTCGAACGTGATCTCCCCGGCGTCGTACCGCAGCGCGTGCTTGTTCAGCACCGCGTGCCAGACCTCGGTGAACCCCTCCTCGGGGTGCGGCACCCGGTCCCCGTGCCGGCGCTTGAACGCCAGCGCCCCGGCCCGCTCGGCCGCGTCGTCGTCCATGAGGGTCCCGTCCAGGTCGAAGAGGACGGCCCGGATGGTCATGTCGCGGCGGGCGCAAGCCGGGCCACCTCGGCCGGCCAGGCCCCGCGGAAATCCTCGCCGTAGACCGCCGCCCCGCCGTCGGCGTCCGGACCGGAGAGGAGGGGGGTGGCGGGCGGCCACTTCGCCGGGCCGGAGATGGATCCGGCATGCAGGAAATGAAGCGCCAGCCCCGCGCGCTCTCGGTCGGTCGTGTTGGCCCGGGTGCAGTGGGCGATGCCGAAGTTGAAGAAGAGCACCCCGCCGGCGGGCAGTTCGACCGGGACCCCCCGCGCATCGTCCACCACCATGTGGATGTGGTGGTCGCTGTGCGGGTCGCGCTCATGCGCGAACGTCTCGCGGTGGCTGCCGGGGATCACGTGCATCGTCCCGTTCGCCACCGTCGCGGTATGGAGCGCGGTCCACATGCCCACGCCGCGCGCCGGGTCGCTGACCTTGAAGTAGGCGTTGTCCTGGTGCCAGTCCGTCCCGGCGCCGGTTTTCCCGGGCTTCAGGAAGATCTGGTCCAGGTAGAAGACGAACGGGTCGCCGATCAGCGCCCCGACCGTGTCCACGATCCTGGGATGGAAGGGCAGCGCCCGGTACAGCCGGCTCTTCGGCTGGATCGGGCAGATCTGGAGGTTCTGGACCGCGGTCGCCGTCGTCTTGCCGTCGCCGATCGTCGCGACGTTGCGCAACAGCCCCTCGCGCTTGAACCGGTCCAGCTCGGCGAGCATCGCCGCGAGCTCGCGCGGGGTAAAGAAATCGGGAACGGTACAGACGCCTTCCGTGCGGAACCGCGCAAGCTGGGCCGGAGTCAGGGCCATGGGTCGAGCCCCAGCAACTTCCGGCCCAGCGGCGTCAGGTCCGCGGTGGTTCCCTTAGTTTCTTCCCACCGTCGCGGGTCGCCCAGGACCCACGACCCCTCCGGCGCCAGCCGCTCCCGCCACCGGCGGATCCGGTCCTGCCGCGCCGCCTCGTCGGTCCCGGCGGGGCGCATCGAGATGTACTGGGCGAACCGCGGCCGGGGCGAGCGGTTCTGGCCGTTGCCGTGCGGCAGCGCCCGGTGCCAGACCAGGAAGTCGCCCGCCCGGCCCGGGATGGTCCGGTCGGGGAGGGCGGCGATGGCCCGTTCCGATTCCTCCCGGGGAAGGCCCGCAAGCTTCAGCCATTCCTCCGTGCGGTGGTGCCAGCCCGGGATGCACCGGAACCCCCCCTGGTCCGCGGAGGTATCCGCCAGGTACAGGACGCCCTGCAGCCCGAAGGGGATGGGCAGCGTGCGGGTGTCCGCGTCGAGGTGGAGGAACCCGGCATGGTCCCACCCGGGTTTGTCGGGCCGGACCGGGACCTTGAAGTTGGCCCGGTCGATCGAGACCCAGAGGGCGGGAGACTTCCACAGGTCCGCGAACAGCGCATGCAGCGCGGGCCACTGGCGGTTGTTCCACAACGCCGGGTGCTGGTACATCTCGATCATCCCGCCGGGCGAGTGCGGGGGGCGGTACCAGTCGTCGGGGTCGTCCGGATTCATCCCGAGGAAGTCGAAGGCCGCATTGATGACCGCCTGGCACTGGGCCGGCGGGACGACGCCGGGGATGAGGAGGTATCCCTGCTGCTCGAAGAACTCGCGGTCCGCGGCCGGGAGCATCAGCCGGGCTGACCGTTGGCGGGGACCTTGTTCTCGCCCGCGACCATGAACCGGGCCACGGCCCAGCCGTACTCGAAGTCCGGCGCGGCGGCGTTGCGGTAGGTGGAGATCAGGGCCCACCGGTCCGCGCCCGAGGTGTTGGGAAAGGAGGCGTGGAGCGCCAGGTCATGGAAGATCACCGCATCGCCGGCCTTGGCGCGGAGGACCGCGACCTTCGATTCGTCGATGTCCTTCGGGTCCATCCGGAAGTCGAACCCCCGGCCGTCCCCCGCCTTGCCGGTCATGGTGACAACCCGGTGGTGCGACCCCGGGAGCATCTTGAGGCAGCCGTTTTCCGGCACCGCATCGTCGAGCGCGAGCCACACCGACACCTTGTTCTGGCCGTGCCAGTAGTGCCAGTCCTGGTGCCACGGCGAGCCGAACCCCATGTCGGACGACTTGTACACGAGCTTGTCACTGAGGAACTCGATGTCGGGCCCCATGATCGCCCGCAGCGGCTCGACGAGCCGGGGATCCGCGTTCACCCGCCTCATGATTTCGCTCTGCGCGGTGATGCCCACCAGCACGCCGTGCAGCGCCGCGCCGTGCTTCGGATCGGCCGCGAGGACGGCGTCCAGCACGCGCCGGCACTCCGTCTTGATGGCCGCGACTTCGTCCGGCGGGAACACGCTTCGGGCCACCGCGAACCCGTCCCGGGCGTAGCTGGCGGCCAGCTCCACGGCGCTCATGCCCGGCGGGGACATATATGATATCTTGCGATTCTCCGGGAATCGCAAGATATCATATATGTCCCCCTCTGGCCGGGTTATTCGTGCAGGGTGTGGGCGGGGCCGGAGCCGGTGAGGACGACCTCGCGCCTGCCGTCCTTCTCGACCCAGACGCCGCACGGGCCGCCGTTGGGCGAGGTCTCCAGCGGGATCACCGACCCGTCCATGCGGTACGCCGGGTGGTACCAGTGCGCCACCTTCTCGGCCTCACCGCTGATGTAGTGGCCGATGAGCGCGCGCCGGAACCGGTCCGGGGTGGTGTTCGGCAGGCTGCCGTGGATCAGCTCGCCGTTGAAGAACATCATGTCGCCCGGCTGCATGAGGACGGGCACCACCGGCATGTCGTCGGGGACGGGCACCGTGACGTCCGTAAAGCTCTGGGTGGTGTCCGCCTTGGTGGTGCACAGCAGCGGGAGCCGGTGCGATCCCGGCACGACCCGCAGGCACCCGCTCGCCTCGTCGCAGACGTCCAGCGCCAGCCACGCGGCGAGGCTCGTGCCGGGCTGGACCTTGAGGTAGAACTGGTCCTGGTGCAGCGCCTGCCCGCGCGCGCCGGCGGGCTTGAAGTAGAGCATCGTCTGGACCGCGTACGGCGACCGGCCGGCGAGCGCTGTGAGGCAGGCGTCAATCCGCGGGTCGATCATCCACTGCATGCTGAACGGGTCCCACCGGTGCATATGGATCATCCGGGGATACTTCTTGAGCGGGTCGTTGGAGGTGATATCCACCCCGTCGAAGTCGCCCTCGTACTTCCCGGCCTCGCGCAACTTCATGAAGTGGGCGATGATCGTCGCCACCTCCGCCCTGGAAAAGAGGTTGCGCTTGACGACGTAGCCCTCGTCGTTCCAGGCCTGGATCTCCGCCGGGGTCATCACGGGTTCAGTGTACCGCCTGGCCGGCAGCCAGGGCGCGCACGATGGCCTGCTCGACCGGGGAGTAGTCCGCCGGATTCGGCCGGGCCAGGTTCATCTTTTCCCTCAGGCTGATGCACGGGTTGCAGATGAACCGCACGGCATTGCCGGTGTTCGGGCTGCGGGCGTGGAGCATGAACGGGTGATGCAGCGCGACGTCGCCGGCCCGGCCGGTCAGCTCCACCACCCGGTCACGCGGGTCCGCCGCGATCGCGCGCTTGGCCAGCTCGTTCACGTGCAGGCCGTCCGGTTCCGCCGCCGCGAGGATCCGGGCCCCGACCTTGTGGGAACCCACGCTGACCGCGGTGCCGCCGCCGCCCGGCGCGATATCCGAGAGCAGGAAGATCGGGAGCATCCCCTGGTCGGCGGAGTTCACATGGTGGTGGAACTGGATGCCGTCAATGTGCCACCCGGTGGAGGGCGGTTTCCACGGGGGCGGCTCGAACCCGGGGAAGGCCACCGGCCACCACCCGAGCCCGGTGGGCGGGTGGTACCGGCCGGCCCCCATGAGTTCATCGAGCGCCCCGGTGAGCCGCGGCGTGAACGCGCCCGCGAAGGGCGGGCCCTGGAACACCTTCTGGAGGCTGACGACGTTTTTCGTCCACTGCGACCGGTCGGTCGGGCTGATCCCGAGCTCGCCCCAGAGCTTCTCCCGCACCTCGGCGGCCACCGACGCCGGGAACGCCTCGCGCAGGACGACGTACCCGTCCTCGATGAACTGCTCGATTTCCTTGTCGGTCAGCACCCGGCCCATGGCCGTATTATCCACCAGACCGATGATCACGCATGGCTTGATCGTCGGGGGAGGCGGGAGTCGGTGCGGATCAACTCGGCCAGCAGGCGGTCCTTCAGCTCGGCTTTCACCAGCCGGGAGTGCGGGTCGGCCCACAGATTTTGGAGCTGGCCGGGGTCCTTTTCGAGGTCGAACAGCTCACCGTACGGCTCCTCCCCGTGCTCGTGGACATACAGCGTGAGTTGGTGGGTGGGGGTCACGAGCGTGCGCAGCCGCAGTCCCAGGTAGTCCTCGTCGTTCTCGATGACCACCGCCCCCTGCACGGACGGATCGTCGCCTGTGAGCATCGGCGCAAGGGACCGGCCCGGCAGCGCCCGGAGCTGCTTGACCGATTCGGTCCCCGTCCCCGGCGGCGGGCCGTACTCCGGTTGGGGGATGCCGGTCAGGTCGCAGATGGTCGGCACGAAGTCGGTGTGGGAGGAGAGGCCGTCCACGACCTGCCCCGCGGGGAACCGGCCCGGCCAGCGCCAGACCGAGGGCACGCGCAGCAGCCCGTCGAAGTGGAACGGCCCCTTGTTGAGCAGCCCGTGGTCGCCCAGCAGGTCGCCGTGGTCTGAGGTGAAGACCACGAGGGTGTCGTTCGCCAGCCCCAGCCGGTCCACCGCGTCCAGGATCCGGCCCGCCTGCTCGTCCACGAACGAGACCATGCCCCAGGTGATCGCGATGATCTCGCGGATCCGGTCGTCGGTCATCTTCGTCGGCTTGTGCCGGCCGGCGAGCGGGTGCGGGTACCCCTCGTCGTAGATCACCTTGAAGTGCGGCGCCAGGTCGGCCAGTTCGCCGTCCCGCCGGACCGGAAGCGGGATCGCGCCGCGGTCGTACAGGGAGTACCACGGGTCCGGCACCGCGAAGGCGTGGTGCGGATCGGGGAACGAGGCGGAGAGGTAGAACGGCTGGCCCGCCTTCGCCGCGGTTTCGAGGTACGCGATGGCCCGGTCCGCGACCCAGCTGTTGTAGTGGAGCTCCGGCGGAATCGCCATCTTCCACGACTGCTCGGCGCCGGACGCCGCAGGGGTGCCCCGCTCGAACGAGTACAGGGCCGTCCCGCCCGGCCGCTGCGTTTCGAGCCACCGGACATAGTCCCCCCAGATCCACGACGTGTGGCCGCCGAGGAAGTCGGCGGACTGGAAGCCGTAGTACGGGCAGGGGAGCGTGGTCAGCCGGCCGGCGTCCCACATCGGCTTGGCCTCGGGAAAGTCCGCCGGATTGAGCGAGGCGGCATCGAGCCCCTTCGGCCCGTCGAAGATGCGCGCGTGGATCTTGCCGACGGAGTGCGTCCGGTACCCGGCCCGCGCCAGCTCGCCCGGCAGCGTCGGGAACCTGGGGTCGAGGTCGATCCCGTTGGTCCGGACGTTGTGGCCGCGGGGGGTCAGGCCCGTGAGGAGCGTGGCCCGCTGCGGCATGCACAGCGGATTGGAGACGAAGTGCCGCGCCAGCCGGACGCCCTGCGCCGCGAGGGAATCGAGCCGGGGTGTGCGCAATGGTGTGGCGCCCCGCCATGCCGGCCACGCGCACCGCAGCGCGTCGCCGCGCTGCTGGTCGGTCATGATCACCAGCACATTCGGCCGGCCGGAATGTGCCACGGGCCTAGAAGCGGGGGTGACCGAGCGTCACGAGCGCCTCGGTCACCTGCCCGAACGGCCGGCCGCCCACGGTCAGGTCCAGCGCGACCGGGAGCCGGCGGCAGGTGGTCCCGGCGGGCGGCACCAGGGTGAGCCGGATGTCGCGGCGTTCGCAGGGGCCGAGGTCGCACTCCAGTGGTGTCGAGGTCCAGCCCGGCGGGGCGATCAGGGTGGCGCGGGCCTGCTGCGCGGTCGGGAACGGGTTCAGGATCCAGCCGTCGAACTCCACCGGCCCCGCCTGGGTGAGGTGGACTCGGTACGGCTTCAGCTTGCCGCCCTGACCCTCGAACCCGAAATGGACGCCGTCCGGCGCACAGCTCCCAAGCTGCTCGTGGATGGCGTCGAACGCGGCGGCGCCCGCGGCGAGCGCGGTGTACCAGTGGGCGCCCGGCCGGTACGGCCTGGTGTGGCCGGTCAGGACCAGGTCCGGCCGGAAGGCCTCGAGCAGCTTCAGCGAGTCCCGGTAACACCCGGCGTCGAGCCCGTTCTTGTAGACGTGGTTGGTGAACTGCCGGGCGTTCGGCCCGAACGGCTCGGCCCCCCAGTCGCTCGAGAAGACCTGGTCACCGGTGTGCGCCACCTTCGTGCCGTCCAGCTCGATCTCAAGCAGGGCCGAGAACCGGGTGTGTCCCGACATCGGCCGGGTGGTGATCAGGACGCCGTCCCACTCCACGCGCTCGCCCGGGGCGAGCCGCCGGGTCACCAGGATCGGCTCATGCCAGAGGCACGGCCGGTCGTACCGGTCGGGGTGCTCCAGGATATCGGCCACGTTGGCGGGAGCCCACACCTCCGTGCCGAAGAGCCGCTGGAGCTGGGGAATGCCGTTCACGTGGTCGTCGTGATAGTGGGAGACGAGCACCGCGTCCACCCGCCGCTTCCCGGTGCGCAGCTCCAGCCCGTCGAGCCCGTGCAGGAAGGACCGGCGGTTGGAGAGGTGCGGCTTCTGGGGCTGGACGTACTCGCACGTGGCGTATCCGTAGTCGAGCGACAGGATCTTCCCCGACGCACCGCGGATGAAGTGCGTTTCCGCCACCGCGTACTTGGACCGCCAGAGCCGGGGCAGGACCTCCTCGAGGTCGTCCGCGTCGGGGTCGGTGAGCTGCTTTGCGAACCCGGGGTGCATGCCGTCAATGGTCGCGAGGGCCCGGCGGAGCGCCTCGAGGGCGCCGGGGGCGTCGGCCATCGGCTCGCCCAGGCTGGGCAGCAGGAGGTCGGGCCCGGCGCGGAGCAGTCGGCGGCAGGAGTGGAAGATGTTCACCGCGCCGTGCAGGTCGTTGTAGTCGTACTGGAGCGGGGCCAGCCGGCTGACCCGGCCGGGGGCGGCGATCGTCTCGCCGGTGAACGCGATTTTTCGGCCGCCGGCCGTCACGAGGTAGCTCACCGCCCCGGTCGTCACGCCCGGCGTGGGAATGACCTCGACCTCCAGCCCGGCGATGGTCCGCCGCTCCCGGTCGTACACCCAGTCGGTGACCGGGAGGGGCCGGATGGGGGAAAACCGGTCCCACCGGTTGTCGTATGAGTTCCAGGTCTGCCGCTCGCGGAAGTGCTGGTCGGGATCCACCAGATACTCGCGCTCCCAGACCGGGGCGAGCACCCGGGCCCCGGCCGCCGCGAAGGCCAGCGCACCGTCCGTGTGGTCCCGGAAGTGGTGGGTCAGGAGGACCGTGACCGGCCCGGAGGCGACCGTCCCGAGCGAGGCGGCGCCCAACCCGGTGCC
The DNA here is from genome assembly GCA_964400385.1 of uncultured bacterium. Lineage (GTDB taxonomy): Bacteria > Oederibacteriota > CAKKQC01 > CAKKQC01 > CAKKQC01 > CAYNUZ01. The sequence continues at coordinate 15,504 of CAYNUZ010000029.1, forward strand.
GGCATTCACCACGAGGGTCCCGGCGGGTCCGCGTACCGCGTAGACCATGCAACTGTCGGCGAACCGCCAGACGTCCGGCCCGAGCGGTTCCCAGCGCGGTTCAGGCAACGGGACCTAGCCCGTCGTCAGCCGGCGGTTGGCCGCGATGATCGCCTCGTCCACCTTCACGATCTCGCGATCGTACGTCAGCAGCCCGTTCACCTCGATCTCCACGTCGGTCGTCTGGGTGTACACGGCGGCCGAGAGGCCGCCCGCGCGCGTGAGCGGCTCCAGCTTCGCCACCAGGTCGAGGTACGCGGCGGTGAGGGTGGCTGCGTCGGTGAACGACTTGTACCCCCAGTTCTTCTCGGCCTGCCAGGTGTGGCCGGGCACGGGCAGCCCCAGCCCGCCGAACTCGCCCAGCACCAGCGCCCGGTCCGGCTCGGGCGGGGGCGCCTTGGGGCCGGGGTAGTCGTGGATGTCGTGGACCGCGCCGACGCCCGGGTGGTCGTTCCAGCCGGACGAGCCGATCACGGGCCGGGTGGGATCGAACTCCTCCACGGATTGCGTGATCCGCGCGGTGTCGTACTGCCCCCATCCCTCGTTGAACGGCACCCAGACGACGATGCACGGGTGGTTCTCGAGTGCCCGGACCATCGCGTTGAGTTCGCGCTCGTAGATGCGCGCCGACTCCGGCGACCGCTTCAGGTCCGGGTCGCCCTCCTTCACGAACCCGTCGCCGGAGGGCATGTCCTGCCAGACGAGCAGCCCGAGCCGGTCGCACCACGTGTACCACCGCTCCGGCTCGACCTTGACGTGCTTGCGGGCCAGGTTGAACCCGAGCCGCTTCGTCTCCTCGATGTCGAACTTGAGCGCCGCGTCGGTGGGGGCGGTGTAGAGTCCGTCCGGCCAGAACCCCTGGTCGAGCGGCCCGAACTGGAAGACCGGCTTGCCGTTCAGCATCAGCCGGGTGACGCCCGCGGTGTCCTTCCCGAGCCCGATGGACCGCATCCCGAAGTACGAGGTCACCCTGTCGGCGACGTTACCCGGCACCGCCAGCGTCACGGCGAGGTTGTAGAGGAACGGCGCATCGGGTGACCACGGCTTCGGATCCTGGAGACGGAGCACGATCGGGACGCCGGGCTTGCCCTCCTGTTGCGCGATGACGTCGGTCCCGTCGAGCACCGTGACTTCCAGCGCCCCGTCCGCGGCGCCCACGGTCGTCACCGTGACCAGGACGCGGGATCCGGGGAGGTCCGGCACGATCTTGAGCCGCGCGATCCGGGCCACGGGGACCGGCTCCAGCCAGGCGGACTGCCAGATCCCGGTCGTGGGGGTGTACCAGATGCTCTGCGGCTCCCGCACCTGCTTGCCGCGCGGCTGCGGCCCCGCATCGGTGGGGTCGGTGACGCTGACGACGAGCTCCTGCGGGCCGCCCGCCACGAGCAGCTTCGTGATGTCGAACGAGAACGGGTCGTAGCCGCCGCGGTGGGAGCCCGCCGACCGGCCGTTCACGAACACCTCGGCCTCCCAGTCCACCGCGCCGAAATGGATCAGGACGCGGCGGCCGGACCAGCCCGCCGGGATCTCGACCGTGCGCCGGTACCAGAGCCGCTCGGACGCGGCGACGCGCCGGCCCACGCCGGACAGCGACGATTCGACGGGAAAAGGGACGAGAAGCTCCCCGTCCCAGGCGTCCGGCCGCGGGGCCGCGGCCGGGCGGATCGCATAGTCCCACAGCCCGTTCAGGGTCAGCCAGTCCTCGCGGACGAGCTGGGGCCGGGGATACTCGGGGTGGACGCGGCCGGGCTCGACATCCTTCGCCCACCGCGTGGTGAGCGGCCCCGGGGCGGGGCGCCAGGGGTGCGGACGGTCGGTCACGGACCGTATCATGACACGATGATTCCACCGGCGTCAGCAGGCTTCCGCCCATGATCCACGCGGTGGGGGTGGACCTGGGCGGGACCTTCGTGAAGGCCGGGGTGGTGAACG